>JAQBVH010000132.1 GCA_027623615.1 Planctomycetota bacterium
CAGGGGGAGCTGATGCTCTCACCGGCGCCGCGACAGGTGGGGCAGGTGCTGGCCATCGAGAAGAAGCCCGCGCTCCGCGAGACCTGACCGGCGCCGCCGCAGGTGCCGCACTTCTCCTTGCCGGTGCCCGGCTCGCAGCCGTCGCCGCTGCAGCGCTCGCAGCGCTCGACGCGCTTGAGGGCCACGGTCTTCGTCGCGCCGGTGTCGATCTCCTCGAGGGTCAGGTCGAGCACGATCTTGAGGTCGCGCCCGCGGCCCGGACCCGAGCGCCGACGACCACCGCCGCCGAACAGGTCACCAAAGATCCCGCCGCCACTGCCAGTACCGCCGCCGCCGAAGATGTCTCCGAAAGCGCTGAAGATGTCCTCCATGTTGGAGAACTGCGGCCCGCCGCCCTGACCGAAGGCCGCGTGACCGAACTGGTCGTACTGACGACGCTTCTCCTGGTTCCCGATGACGTCGTAAGCCTCGGCACCTTCCTTGAACTTGGCCTCCGCCTTTGCGTCGCCCTGGTTCTGGTCGGGGTGGTACTTGAGGGCCAGCTTGCGGTAAGCCTTCTTGATCTCCGTGGCGTCGGCGTCCTTAGACACACCGAGCACCTCGTAGAAGTCGCGCTTGTCGCTCATGGAAGGTCGGTCGAGGTCGGAGCAGGTTGGCGGCGGCAGACGAGGGCGGGTGACGGAGCGTGAGCCCCGTCACCCGCTTGACTTTCTCAGGGCAGGCGAACCTGCGCGCTCACGCGACCGAGCCGGTGACGGCTTCGGTGTTGTCCTTGAGCTCGGTGACCATCGAGTTCGTGGTCAGCAGGAGGCCCGCGATCGAGGCCGCGTTCTGGAGGGCGGAACGGACCACCTTGGCGGGGTCGATCACGCCGGCCTTGAACATGTCCTCGTACTTGCCCGTGAGCGCGTTGAAGCCGTACGCCTTGCTCTTCTCGCGCACGTTCTCGGCTACGACCGAACCATCCTCACCCGCGTTGAGCCCGATCCAGCGGATCGGCTCCTCGAGGGCGCGCTTGACGATCATCGCGCCGAAGCGCTCGTCGCCCTTGTAGCGGATGTCCATGACCGTATCGGCCGCGCGCAGGAGGGCCACGCCGCCGCCGGGCACGATGCCCTCTTCGATGGCAGCCCGGGTCGCGTTGAGGGCGTCCTCGACACGGTCCTTGGTCTGCTTCATCTCAGCCTCGGTCTTGCCGCCGACCTTGATCAGCGCGACGCCGCCGGACAGCTTCGCGAGACGCTCCTGGAGCTTCTCCTTGTCGTAGTCCGAGCTGGTGGCCTCGATCTGAGTGCGGATCTGGCTGCAGCGCTCCTTGAGCGCCTTGGGGGCGCCGCCGCCCTTGATGAGGGTGGTGGTGTCCTTGCTGATCACGACACGACCACAGCGGCCGAAGAACTCCGCGGTGACCTTCTCGAGCGGGACGCCCATCTCCTCGGAGAGGCAGGTGGCGCCGGTCAGGACCGCGATGTCTTCGAGGTAGGCCTTGCGGCGCTCACCAAAGCCCGGGGCCTTGACGGCGCAGACGTTGAGGATGCCCTTGAGCTTGTTGATCACGAGGGAAGCGAGGGCCTCGCCCTCGATGTCCTCGGCGATGATCAGGAGCGGGCCGCCGACCTGCAGGGCCGCCTCGAGCACGGGCACGAACTCGCGCACGCTCGAGATCTTCTGGTTGCAGATGAAGACGTTCGCGTTCTCGAACTCGCAGATCAGCTTGCCGAGGTTCGTTGCGAAGTAGGGCGACAGGTAGCCCTTGTCGAACTCCATGCCCTCGACTACCTCGAGCTCGGTGTCGACGCTCTTGGCCTCCTCGATCGTGATGACGCCGTCATCGCCGACCTTCTCGAAGGCCTCGGCGATGATCGCGCCGATCTCGGGATCGTTGTTGGCGGAGATGGTCGCCACAGCGCACTTCTCCTCCTTGGTCTTGACCTTGCGGGCCTGGGCGGCGATCGCGACGGAGGCCTGCGCGACCGCCTTTTCGATGCCGGCGCGCAGGCCGATGGTCGAGACGCCCGTGGTGACGTACTTCAAGCCCTCGCTGAAGATCGAGGACGCGAGCACGGTCGCGGTGGTCGTACCGTCGCCGGCGATGTCGTTGGTCTTGTTGGCGACCTCGAGCACGAGCTTGGCGCCCATGTTCTCGAAGGGGTCTTCGAGCTCGATCTCCTTGGCGACGGAGACGCCGTCCTTGGTGACGTGCGGGCCACCGAACGACTTCTGGAGGATGACGTTGCGGCCGGCAGGGCCGAGGGTGACGCGCACGGTCTTCGCGAGCTTCTCGATGCCGCTGCGCATCTTCTCGCGTGCGGCGTCATCGAACATGATTTGCTTGGGCATGGTGATTCGGTTCCTTCTGGCTGATTTCGTGTGTTCTTGGCAGTTGACGCGTGCGACCTAGAAGCCCATGCCGCCCATGCCCATGTCGCCCATTCCGTCCATGCCGTGGTCGTCGTGACCGCCGCCGTCGGGAGATCTCTTCTCGGGCTTGTCCACGATCAGGGCGTCGGTGGTCAGCAGCAAGCAGGCGACGCTGACCGCGTTGTTGAGGGCCGACTTGGTGACCTTGGCGGGGTCGACGATGCCCATCTCGAGCATGTCCACGTACTCACCCTTGAGAGCGTCGAAGCCCCAGGACTTGCTCTTCTCGCGCAGCACGCGGTGGGCGACCACCGCGCCGTCGTGACCGGCGTTGGACGCGATCGTCTCGCACGGCGCAGAGAGGGCGTCGTGGAGGATCTCGAGGCCCATGTTGTAGTCGACGTCGTCCACAATGGTCATGCTCTTCAGGACGCGACGAGCGCGCAGTAGAGCGATGCCGCCGCCGGGCAGGATCCCCTCGGCGACCGCGGCGCGGGTGGCGTGCAGTGCGTCCTCGATCAGGGCCTTGCGCTCCTTGACCTCGGTGTCGGTCGCGCCGCCAACGTTGATCTGGGCGATGCCGCCGGTCAGCTTGGCCAGGCGCTCCTGGAGCTTCTCGCGGTCGTAGTCGGAGCTGGTCGTCTCGATCTCCTGGCGGATCTGAGCAACGCGACCCTCGACGGCGGCGCGATCACCCTTGCCGCCAACGACGGTGGTTGCGTCCGAGGTGATCGTGATCTTGCGCGCCGTGCCGAGGTGGCTCAGCTCGACCTGATCTAGGTCGATGCCGATGTCTTTCATGATCGCGGTCGCGCCGGTGAGGGCTGCGACGTCCATCAGCATCTGCTTGCGGCGATCGCCATAGCCCGGCGCCTTGACCGCGCAGACCTGCAGGATGCCGCGCATCTTGTTGACCACGAGGGTGGCGAGCGCTTCGCTCTCGACGTCCTCGGCGATGATCAAGAGCTGACCCTTGTCCTTGATCTGCTCGAGCAGCGGCAGGAGGCTCTGCACGTTGGAGATCTTGCCCTCGTGGATCAGGATCAGCGGGCGCTCGAACTCGCACTCCATCTCCTGGGGCTTGGTGATGAAGTGGGGCGACAGGAAGCCGCGGTCGAACTGCATGCCCTCGACCACGTCAACGTGGGTCTCGAGGGTCTTGCCGTCCTCGACGGTGATCACGCCGTCGCGGCCGACCTTGTTCATAGCGTCCGCGATCAGCTTCCCGACGTCGGAGTCGTTGTTCGCGGAGATCGTGGCGATCTGGCGGACCTCGCTGTCATCCTTGATCGGGTTGGCCATCTTCTCGAGGGCGGCGACGACTGCGCGGCTGCCATCCTGCAAGGCATGGTTGATGCGCGCCGGGGCGGCGCCGGCGGTGATCGCCTTGAGGCCGCCGTTGAAGATGGCGGCGGTCAGGAGCGTCGCGGTCGTCGTCCCGTCACCGGCCACGTCGCTGGTCTTGCTGGCGACCTCCTTGACGAGCTGGGCGCCCATCTGCTCGTAGGGGTTGGCGAGCTGGATCTCCTCGGCGACGGAGACTCCGTCCTTGGTCACGGTGGGGGCACCCCAACCCTTGTCGAGCACTGCGTTGCGTCCGCGGGGACCGAGGGTCGACGAGACTGCCTTCGCGAGCTTCTCGACGCCGGCCCGGATCGACTCGCGGGCGTCGGACTGGAAAACCATCTGCTTGGCCATGGAATGTTCCCTTGCTTGCTGCGGCCGTCGGGGCCGCTCGGGGCGTGTGCGGGGCGTGAGGACTCAGAATCCCCCATCTGCGGCCTGCCAGGCTGCCGACGGAGGTTGTTCGTGCCCCGGAAAGCAAGAACGGTGCCGAAGGGGCAGGGCGCTCCGAAGTGCTTGCGCTACAAGGGTTTGCTCGACGGACGCCTCCGACGGGCGCTGCCAGCATGGCAGCATGGCGCAGCCGCGGGCCGGCGGGCTGCCAGTGTGACAGGGAGCGCACAAACCCTGACACGTGCGTGGGTTCGGGCCGTGGCCTGACCCGGTGGAGGACCTAGGATGACCGACGATGAACGCCCTTGCCCTGACGAGTTTGATCGCCCTCGCGAGCCCCCAGGATCCTTTCCCGGGGCTGGTTGCGAGCTCTGCAACGTCCCTGGCCCTCGAGGCCCTGGATGGCACGATCGCGCGCCGAGCCCTGGAGGGCTTGCGGTTGACCGACCTGCGCTCGGAGGGCGCAGTCTTCGCCCGCTACGAGGGGTCGTCGGTTCCCGAGCCCGCGGGCGAGGTGGAGGCGACCGCCCGGATCGAGCTCCACGGCGGAGATCACCTCGCGGGCTGGGTCGTGACCGGCGATGAGGAGGGCCTCGAGATCGCCCCCGCCAGCGGGGCCTCGCTGACCCTGCGCATCGAGCAGGTCGCTGCCCTCCAGTTCCCCGGCCGCGTGCCCACGGATGGCAGCGCGACCCTGCGCGCTCCGGAGGAAGGGGACCGCCTCTACGTCCGTCGCGGTCGCGGCGTCGACCAGATCGACGGCGTCTTGCTCGCCTTCAGCGAACAGGGTGTGCTGTTCGAGGGCCGACTCGGCGAGCAGAGCTACCCCTGGAGCGACCTGGCAGCGCTGTTCATCGAGGACCTGGGCAGCGAGCCCGTCGACCCGCCCGAGGTCCCCATCGTGGTCGAGATCCACGGCGGCGGCCGACTGACCGGTGGCCTGGTCACCCTGGACGACCGCGGCGTTCGCATGGACCGGGCCGGCGAGCGCGTCTTCCTGCCTGCCAGCCTGGTCGAGGAGGTGGCCATCGAGGATGGCTCCTATCGCTTCCTGTCCGCCTTGCCCGTTGCCGACGCAGGCCCGGTGACCCTGTTCGGTGGCGACGATGACCTGGGGATGACCTACCCGCACCGGGTCGACCGCAGCTGCATGGATGGACCGCTGCGTTGTGGCGGCCGCAGCTGGTCGCGTGGGCTGGGAGTTCACGCTCCGAGCAAGCTGACGTGGAAGCTCGACGGGGCGTTCACCCGCTTGCGTGCCCAGACCGGCGTCGACGACTCCGCCCTGGCAAACCGTCACGGTGGCTCCGTCATCTTCCGCGTTCACGCGGACGGGAAGGAGCTGTGGGCGAGCCCCCTCGTTCGTGGCGGGGATCCCGTGCAGGCGATCGACCTGGACCTGACGGGCGTCGACGAGCTCGTGCTCGAGGTCGACCCGGCGAGCGAGGCCTTCGTCTCCGACCGTGCCAACTGGCTGCGGCCGTTGCTCGTCGGCAAGCGCTAGGCGACCCCGTTGTGGCCGCCTACGCCTGCTGCGGAGGCGGGTTTGTCCATGCGCGCAACATCTGACGGTTGTAGCGGCCCGGAGTTGCAACCGAGGCGCGAGCTCCTGGGCGCCGCACGAGCGATCCCTCGTTCAGGACCCCGTGGCTTCGTTGGCGCGGGCCTGTTGCTCCGCCCCGTGCTCGAGGTTGCGGAAGTAGATGGCCTTGTCGCCCCCAAGCTCCTTGGCGCGGCGCAGGGCCTGCTCGGCGTGACGGCGCAGGGCCTCGACCGTCTCGAGGTCTCGCCCGTCGAAGGTCTCGAACCCGACGCTGGCGCTGACCGCGACCTCCTCCTCGGAGTCCGTGAAGGGACCCGTCAGGGCGCGCACCTGGGCATGGATCCGGTGCACCACCCGCGCGGCGTCGATGCGGCTGGTGTAGGGCAGCACGATCGCGAACTCGTCGCCGCCGACGCGCCCTCCCACGTCCTCCGCGCGCAGGTTCTCGCGAACCACCGTCCCGACCCGGTCGATCACCGAGTCGCCGACCGTGTGGTCGAACTTCTTGTTGACCTGGCCGAAGCGGTCCAGGTCGAACAGGACCAGGGCCAGGTCGATGTGGTGCCGCTGGGCCGCGGAGAAGTGCTCCCGCAGCCGCCCGTTGAAGGGCACGGGGCGCAGCAGCCGAGTGCGATCGTCGTGGACCGCCGCGAAGCGCATCTCGTCGAGCTCGACCAGCCCCTCGGCCTGGGCCCGCAGGCGCTCGATGCGCATGAGGACCTCCTCGAGGGGGGCGCCCCGGTAGACCACGTCCCAGGGGCCATTTCCGAGGGCGCGGGCGGCCAGGACGGCTGGGAGGGGGTCGCTCGGGTCCGCCACGACCAGCACAGGCAGGCCGCGGATGGTGCTCAGGGCCTCGAGTTCGCTGACGCCGCCCCGTGCCAGGGGGTCGATCACCACCAGGTCTGGGCGGCCGTCCCGCAGCCGAGAGCGGGTCTGGGCCGGGGCCGAGGACTCGTCCACGCGCAGCCCGACCGAGGAGAGCGGGCGGAGGGATTCCGCCAGTCCCTCCCCCCGGTGATCGCAGACTAGGATCCTGGGCGGCGAACTCATGGTGGGCGATTCGGGCGACGCGCGCCCGCCGAAGTGTACCCGGGCCGTTGACGGGTCATTCCACCCCAGTAGAATCCGTGGCCCGATTTGCGCCGGAAGCCTTTTCCGAGCGCTCCGCCGGCCCTCACCGACGTCCACGCAATGGGCTTGATGGGGGAGCCTCGAAAGCCCGCTTCGGGACCCTCCGACAACCGTGTTCATGGGGTCGCAACCCACGAGCTTTCGCCAGGTCCCGGTGGTGCCCGCGTCGGTCGGCACTCGAACGCCCAACGGGGCCTGATCAGATCCCCTAACTAGTCCATGCCCGAACTTACCGTCAAAGAGCTCATCGACGCTGGTGTGCACTTCGGATGCCGCGTGTCGCGGTGGAATCCGAAAATGGCCCCGTACATCCACGGGCGCCGTAACAACATCCACGTCATCAACCTGCGCGAGACGATGCGAGGCATCCTCCGCGCCAAGAACCTCCTCCTGCGCATTGCCTCCGAGGGCCAGTCGGTCCTCTGGGTTGGCACGAAGCGCCAGGTCAAGGGCGTCATCTCCGACGTCGGCGAACGCACCGGCATGCCGATCGTTACCGAGCGTTGGATCGGTGGCACCCTGACCAACTTCTCAGTCATCCGCTCGCGTCTGAAGCGCCTCGAGGAGCTCGAGGCCATCGACGAAAAGGCGATCGAGGACCAGAAGCTGACCAAGAAGGAGGTCGCCTCACTCACCCGCGAGCGCCGCAAGATCACCCGCAACCTGGGCGGCATCCGTGAGATGAAGTCCATGCCCGGTGCGATGGTCGTCGTCGACCCGTCCCGCGAATACAACGCCGCGCGCGAAGCGCGCAAGATGGGCGTCGTCACGATTGGCCTGCTCGACACGGACTGCGATCCGAACGACTGCGACATCGTGATCCCGGGCAACGACGACGCCCTGCGGTCGATCCGGCTGTTCGCCTCGAAGTTCGGCGACGCCATCACCGGCGG
>JAQBVH010000133.1 GCA_027623615.1 Planctomycetota bacterium
GTTCTTCGCCGTCCTCGCGGGCGTGCCCCGCGGGCCGCTGACGCCCGAGGAGGCACGGCTCGAGCGCAGGCAGCACGCCTTGGAGATGGGGCGGCAGGAGATCGAGGGGGCGCTGGACCGCTATCGCGCCGACCACGGAACGAACCCCGGAGTGATCCTGGGCGACAGCTTCGCTCACGGCCCTGACGCGGGGCTCCTCGAGCGGCAGCTGACCTACGCCACCGACCGCGCGGGTGAGATCGCGCCCCAGGCGGAGCCGGGCTTCCCGTTCGGGCCGTACCTGCCCTCGGGCCTGCCGGTCAATCCGATCCATGGGCGCAGCGACGTGCGCATCACCGACGGGGAGGCCCCGCCGGACGGCTCCAGCGGTTGGTCCGTCGACATCCGCACAGGCTCGGTGAGCTCGAACGCGCTCGAGGAGGCCCGATGAGCGCAGCCAGCAAGCCGCGCGGGTTCACGCTGTTGCACCTGATCCTGATGCTCGTCGCCATGACCGGGCTGGCCAGCGTGGGCATCCCCGCCTGGTTCTCCCAGGAGAGCGTGACCCTCGACAACGCCGCACAGCTCCTGGCGCGCGACCTACGGGACGCCCAGGATCGGGCTGCCTTCCAGCACCGGGCCGTGCGCGTGGAGTTCGATTCGCAGGGCGACGGCTATCAGGTCGTCGACAGCCACGGCCAGCCCCTGCGCGCTCCGGTCGGAGATGGCGAGTTCCTACGGGTCTACTCCCGCGACGCGGTCTTCCGCGGCGTGATCATCGAGTCGGTCGACACCGGCCCCGAGAACGCGATCCACTTCGGCCCGCGTGGCGTGGCCCTGAACGGCGGACGGTTGGTGATCTCGTTCGGGGACGAGCGGCGCCACCTGGAGATCGAGGCGACGACCGGCGATGTGACCGTCGACGGCGAGGCGGTTCCGGCCTACTGACCGCGCGCTCCCTTCGCCCGCACATGCAAACGGGAGCCGCCTCCGAGGAGGCGACTCCGCGCGGTCGCACGGATGAAATCATCCGCGTGTCGAAGGAGGCGGCAGATCCTCCCCGACGGCCTCGCGGACGAAGGCAGGCTCGTCCGGGGCGCTCCGTAAACGGAGATGGGCGACGGTTCGCCCGTGCGTCAGGTCACTGGCAGGGTGTCACCTGACACGCTTCGGACTCTAGCAGTGGCTCGAGAAACCTGTCGAGGTGGATTCTCTTGAAAACGATCACTCGTAGACGGGCAGCGAGGAATCGATCTCCTTGCGCCATGCGTCCAGACCGCCACGCACTGCGAGCACGTGCGTGAACTCGTGCCCGATGAAGTAGCTCGCCACCGACAGGCTGCGGTCGCCGTCCTTGCAAAGGAACACGATCGTGCGGTCCTTGGGCAGCCCCATGTACTTGCCCGAGTCGGTGTAGTCGAGCCGCTCGGCCTCCTGCACGAACGCCTTCTCCCACTCCTCGGGCGCTCGGCAATCGAGGAACGTGAAGTCGACCCCGCGATCGAGCCACTCCCTGACCGCCTTCGGCTCGACCTGGATCTTCCCGTCGAGATCCTCGGCCTGGATGATCGTCGCGATCATCTCGTTGATGTCGAGGATGTTGTGATCCTTGGCGACCTGACCCAGGGTGTCTTCGGGCTGGAAGGCGCAGTGGGAGCAGCCGCCGATGTGGTAGCGCTGGAAGAGGGCGCGCTGCGCGGCCGGAGCCCGCTGCAGCACCTCCTCCATACTCATTTCGGGGGTGATCGTGATCTCGCTCATGGTGCCGGGATAGTGTACCTGGCTCCCATTGCACCGATGACCGAGTTCGAGATTCGACCCGTCCGCCCCTTGGAGGATGCCAGCGCCGTGCTCGACCACGTCCGGGCGGTCTGCGGCGAGCCCGGCGTCTGGGTGGTGACGACCGCGGACGAGTTCCAGGTGACCGTGGACGAGGAGGTTGCCCTCCTGCGCGACCTGAGCGACCACCCGACCAGCGCGTGCTGGATCGGCTTGGACGCCACGCAACGACTGGCCGGGATGTTGATGGCTCGCGGCGGCGACCGGCAGCGAAACCAGCACGTGTCCAGTCTCGGGATGAGCGTCAGCGCCGCGCACCGCGGACAGGGGCTCGGTCGACAGCTCCTGGTCACCTGCCTGGATTGGGCACGCGAGCACGAGCTCGTGCGCCGGGTCGAGCTGAACGTGATCGCCGACAATGCGCCGGCGGTTCACCTGTACCGGTCCCTCGGCTTCGAGGTCGAGGGGGTGCAGCGCGGGATCTACCAGCGGAACGGGCGGCTGCACGACCAGTACGTGATGGCCGTGCTGCTGAGCTAATCGCTCGCCGGCACGCAGCCAGGCTGCGCGTGCCCGGGCCGCGCACCAGGTCGTGGCCCGCGAGAGCCTCGGGGCACCTGCTACGCTGCCGGCCGTGGATCACGCCACCTTCCTCGCCAACCGCCGCTTCGGGTCCCTGGACGGCCTGCGCGGCCTCGCCGTGGCGGCGGTGGTGTGGCATCACACCCAGCGAGGGTTCGCGGGCGTACCCGCCTCCCAGCGCGGATACCTCGGCGTCGACCTGTTCTTCGTCCTGTCCGGCTTCCTGATCACGACGCTGCTGCTGCGCGAGCGTGACGACCACGGCCGGATCGGCCTCGGCCGCTTCTACGCGCGGCGCGCGCTGCGCATCTTCCCCCTCTACTACGGCCTGCTGCTCGTCCTGATCGCCCTGTTCCTCGTGCGCCCGCAGCTGCTGATGGCGGCGCCGTTCTTCGAGGACCTGCCGCACCTCGCGACCTACACGACGAACTGGGTGCCCTCGAGCACCTTCCTCGTGATCGCCTGGTCCCTGGCAGCGGAGGAGCAGTTCTACCTGGCCTGGCCGCCGACGCTGAAGGTGCTCGGAGCGAGCGCGCACTGGATCCTCGGCGCGGTGTTCGCGATCGGGGTCGCGGTCGGCGTGGGCGTGCTCGACCCGCTGCTCTCCAACGTGTTCGGGCCAGGCTTCCGCTCCCTCGACATGGTCCAGGCGACGTTCAACCCGATCGTGCTCGGCGTCTGGGTCGCGAGCCTGCTGCACGCCCCGGCGGGGTTCGCGAAGCTGCGCGCGCTGCTCGGCGCGCGGGCCGCAGCGCCGGTGACCCTGGTGCTGGTCGTCGCGCTCGCGAACGTGCCGACGCCCGAGCCCTTCGGTTGGCCGCGCCTGGTCGTCCAGGTCGCGCTGGCGACGCTGGTCGCGAGCTGCGTCGTGCGGGAGGATCACGGCCTCGCGCGCCTGCTGCAGCTGCCGCCACTGGTGCGACTCGGCGTGGTCAGCTACGGGATCTACCTGCTGCACATGTTCGTGCTGCAGGGCACGCGCCCGCTGGTCGAGGACCTGGGCCTGCGCGTCGAGGGGGATCGCTTCGCCGTGACGCTCCTCGCGGCCTGGCTGGTGGCCGAGCTGTCCTTCCGCTTCTTGGAGGCGCCCTGCCTGCGGCGCAAGGAACGCTTTCGACCGTCGAGCCGAGCTTAGCCATGGCCTCCAAGCGCAAGACGTTCCTCGAGAAGCTCGAGGACGACAAGGACTACCCGAAGGTGCAGCCGCTGACCGGCGGCATGCGCGAGCGCTTCGGCGAGGGAACGATCCTGATCCCCGCGCCGCGCCAGGTGGACGCGCTGATGCGCAGGGTGCCAAGGGGCAAGCTCGTGACGATCAACCAGATCCGCGAGGTGCTGGCCGATGCGCACGGCGCGAGCATGACCTGCCCGATCGTGGCCGGCATCCTCGCGCGCATCGCGGCGGGAGCAGCCGGCGAGCTGCTCGAAGCCGGCCGCAAGCGCGTGACCCCGTACTGGCGCACGCTCAAGGCTGGCGGCGAGCTCAACGAGAAGTATCCGGGCGGGCTGGAGGGTCAGGCGCAGCGCCTCACTGCGGAGGGACATTCGATCGCCACGAAGGGCAAGCGTCTGATCGTCGAGGACCACGATCGCTGCCTCGTGAGGTGGTGATCAGCTCCTCGGTTTGATGAGGAGAGCGACCAGGAAGGCGTCGGTCGCGGGGTGACCACGGGTCTTTGGCCAGTTGTTGAAAACGCGCTGTGCGCTCTCGATCTGGTTCAGGACCTCGCTACGACCGAAGGGCCAATCGGGGTCGTAGTCCGCGCTGTGGCGGTCCTGCTGGAGGTCCGAGAACACACGCGCGCAGTCCACCAGTTCCAGCGGCACGGCCACTATCTGGGGAACCCACCCGTCACGTCCCTCCCCAGAGAACCCCAGAGCGGCTGCGCGCATCCTCCGATGCTCGAAGGTCCGGACGAGCTGACGCCGCATGCGTCGGCGATGCGGTTCTCTCCCGCCGATGAGGAACTGCGCGGCCTCCCCGATGAGGAAGTGGAACAGCGCATAGTAAGTGGTGGAGATCGCTCTGCGGAGATTGGCGGTCCGTGGCCTTCGGGGATCCACGGTCGCCAGATGGCGGGCCTGGTCCAAGAGCCCCTCGGAGAGAGTCGTGCGGTCATTTGGCATCAGGGTCCCCCTCACCGATGAAGCGCATGTAGGCGTGGAGGTCGATCCCCTCCTGCTTGAGCAACTGCTGGATCGAGATCCCCCTCCCGCCCCACTGGCGCAGGGTGGGTCGGTAGTCGTTCGGCAATACGTTGATGACCGAGAGCGCGAGCTCCCCCACCCAATCCCAGATCGGCTGCACCTTCGTGCGCAGGATCCACTCCGGGTGGTCCATGCCATCGATCAACCCGATCGCACGCTCGACTTCGTCGTCCATCGTCTTCACGCTAGCCTCCTCTCGGATGCCAGCAAGACCGAACGGGACGGACTTCGGTTGCGGGAATTAGTTCACAGATCGGCGAGAGAATCAGGCGCCCGCCATCCTTCACATCCGGTACGCCTCGTCCACCGGCCGCAGCGGCCGCTTCATGTGCAGCGGCCGGCGCAGTCCACCCGGACCCGGCGCGGGGTGGGTCAGCGCCTTCCACTCCTCGTACACCTCGCGCGACAGGTTCGTGTCGACCATCACGTCGGCGTAGCGGTCGCCCGCCTGGGCGCGCTCGATGCGCACCTTCTGGTGCCAGCAGTGCATGCCGCTGGCCGGGTCGGGCTGGACCGGGAAGGTCAGGTTCTGGTGCACGCCCGCCTCCTGCCAGTGGATGCGCTCCGTGTCGGGGTCCGTGCTGGAGTAGGGCTTGACCTGCTCCGTCTGGCGGAAGAGGAACTTGCTGCCGTCCTTGTCGAGCGCGACGCGCGCGGCCGCCAGGCTGCTGCCGCTACGGTCGTGGATCTTCCAACGGCCCACGTGGTGTGAGCACGCGACCACGCCGGGGTGAATGCCCTCGGTGACCCAGACGCGCGGCACGAAGTAGCCGATGCGCGTGCAGACCCGCGCGAGGTCACCGGTCTCGAGGCCGAACTGCGCCGCGTCCTCGGGGTGCACCCACAGCGGGTTCGTGTGGCTGATCTCCTGCAGCCACTTCGAGTTGGCCGAGCGCGTGTGGATCAGCGTCGGCAGGCGGAAGGTCGGCAAGAGGGCGCGCTCGCCCTCCGCCAGGTTCAGGTTCGACCAGTGCACCTGGCTGCGCTGGTAGTTCGGCACGGTGCCGTCCTCGAAGCCCCACTCACGCATCGTCGGCGCGAAGAACTCGAGGCGCTTGGACGGCGTCGCGAAGCCCGTCACCTCGCGCCCGTCATCGGTCGCCAGGCCACCCGGCTTGTCCTTGGTGTAGCGCTGCTGCCCTTCGTACGGCACGGCGAAGGCGCCGTAGCGCTTCATGTACTCGAGGGGCTGCAGATCTTCCGCGGCCGCCGCAGCGGGGAGGCCCGGCACGTTGGCGAACACGTCCGCCCAGTACTCGTCCATGCCGATCGGCTTGCCGGGCTCCGCCTTGGACTCGAAGTACTTGCGGATGCCGAGCTCGCCGTCCGGATCGATGGCCCAGGTGACCGCGATCCAGAACTCGCTCTCCTCCCAGACCTGGCCCGGGTTCGTGCCGAGGGTCGTGTCGCTCTCGCGCCCCTCGAGGCGCTCGAACTCCCGGCCCACCGGCTGGCGGAACCCGATCCAGTTCCCCGCGTGGGTCTCCTGGCTCATCAGGTCGTGGCGCTCCGGGCCGAGGCCCATGGGCAGCACGAAGTCCGCCCACTGCGCGGTCTCCGACCAGGTCGGCGTCAGGGCGACGTGGCAGCCGATGCGGTCCGGCTCCTCGAACATCTCGATCCAGGAGCAACCATCCGGGTTGGTCCAGACCGGGTTGTAGACCCGCGTGAAGTACGTGTCGATGCGGCTGTCCTGGTCGCGCAACAGGTGCGGGAGCAGGAAGCTCATCTCGTAGTGGGCGATCGGCCACTCCTTGGGCCAGTGCCGCTCGTTCCAGCGGGTGATCGGCGGCGGCATGTCCGTCGGGTGCGGGTGCGCCTTGTCCCAGGAGTTGGGGTTGAGGCCGCCCTCGGTGCCGACCGAGCCGGACAACGTGTGCAGCAGCATCAGCGCCCGCGCCGACTGCCAGCCGCCGAGGTTGCCCGCGGCCGTGTTGCGCCACAGGTGGCTCGCGAAGCGGCTGCCCGCGGACGCGATGCGGTCGGCCAGGTACTCGACCGTGCCTGGCACGATCTTGCACTCCTCGACCGCGAGCTCGGGGGTGTACTCGGCGTAGAGCTGCTTCAGCAGCTCGATGAAGCGCTCGTAGGTGCCCAGCCCGCCGGCGTCCTCGGAGGCCAGGTACTGCTCCCAGTTCGTCCAACGCTTCACGAACTCGTGGTCGATGCGATCTGAGTTCAGGAGCTCGCGCGCGACCGACAAGAGCATGAACGCCTCGCTGCCCGGCCAAGGCGAGATCCAGCGCTCCGCGTGGGTCGAGGTGTTCGACAGCCGCGTGTCGACCACGGCGATCTTCGCGCCGCCCTCCTTGGCCTCGATCAGGCGTTGGGCGTGCGGGTTGAAGTAGTGGCCGGTCTCCAGGTGCGCCGAGAGCAGGAGGATGAACTCAGCGTGGTTGTGATCGGGCGACGGACGGTCCGCGCCGAACCAGAGCGAGTACCCGAGGCGCGCCGACGCGCTGCACACGTTCGTGTGCGAGTTGTGCCCGTCGATGCCCCAGGCCTGGAGCATGCGCAGCACGAAGTGGTCCTCGCCGGGGCGACCGACGTGGTACACGACCTCGTTGTGGCGCTCCTCGAGAAAAGCCTTGCGGATGCGACCGCCGATCTCGGCCACCGCCTCGTCCCAGGAGACCTCCTCCCACTGCCCCGAACCGCGCGGGCCCTTGCGGCGCAGGGGCGCGAGGATGCGCTCGGGATCCTGGACCTGGTTGATCGTCGCGGGACCCTTGGCGCAGGTCCGGCCGCGACTGCCGGGGTGGGCGGGGTTGCCCTCGTACTTGACCGTCTTGCCGGTCTGCTTGTCGACGAAGGCCAGGAGCCCACAAGCCGACTCGCAGTTGAAGCAGATCGTCGGCACGCAGCGGTAGTGGCGCTCGACCTTCTTGGGCCAGCTGCGCGGGTCCAGCTCGACCCAATCGTCCCAGTGCTCCGGCGGCGGACCGACCTCGAGATCCCAGGGGGAAGTACGGCCGTGGTTGGTGGTGGACATCAGGAAATCGGGAGGGCTTGGCCGGCGCGGACGAGGATGTCCTCTTCGATCAGCAGCGCGCCCAGGGCGAGGGCGGCGGCCGAGGGGACCAACATGGCAGG
>JAQBVH010000134.1 GCA_027623615.1 Planctomycetota bacterium
GGGTGAGCTATCGAGAGGCGATCCCCGGCTCCGGCCGGGGGGCGGGTCGCGTGGACCGGGTCCTGGGAGGCAAGGAGGTGTTCGGGTCCGTCGACGTGGAGCTCGAACCCGGAGACGAGGGCGTCGCAATCACCTGGGCCGTGGACGTCGTCGTGCCGCCCGAGATCAAGGGGCCCATCGAGGAGGCCCTGCGCGGCGAAGCACTCTCAGGTCCGCGGTTCGGTTTCCCCCTGGTCTCGGCCCTGATCCGGGTGACGGCCCTGGAGCGGCATCGCGAGCGCGAATCCGAAGCCGCCTACGCCCAGGCGGCCACCCTGGCGCTGCGCGAGGCCATGCGCGCCGCCCCGGCCTGCCTGCTCGAGCCGCAGATGCGCTTCGAGATCGAGTCCCCTGAGGAGTTCGCGAGCGGGATCATCGCCGACCTGGGCTCCCGGAAGGCCGAGGTGGAGGAGGTGGTCTCGGAGGGGGAGGCGCGCAAGATGGTGGGGACCGTGCCCCTGGCGCAGATGTTCGGCTACTCGACGGTCGTGCGGTCCCTCTCCCAGGGGCGAGCCGGCTGGTCGATGACCCCGGCAGGCTTCACCGAGGTGTCGGAACACGAGCTCGAGGCGCGGGGACTGACCTGGTCGTGAGGTGGCTGGGGGCCCCCCCGGGAGAGGCTCTCCTTTTCGTCGCCTTTGTGACCCCCCCGGTTGACCCTCCCGGAGCGAGCCGCTATCGTGCTCGGCCCTTCGCCGCGCGGAGGCATGTCAGGGCCCCCAGGACCCCGTTTTCGACCCACCAAGCGGGAAGAGGATGGTGCCACGGGGGACCTTTGGTCCGCAGCGGATGCAGGCACCCCCCCCCCGTCACCGGCCGATCCGCCAGCCCCTACCGACCGCCCGTTTTCGCATGAGCGATAAGATCCAGATCCGCATGGAAGCCTACGACCACGAGGCCCTCGATCAGTCGAGCGCCGAGATCGTGGAAACGGCTCGTCGGACGGGCGCACGCGTGGCCGGGCCGATCCCGCTGCCGACTCGCATCGAGAAGTACACCGTTCTGCGGTCACCTTTCATCGACAAGAAGTCGCGCGAACAGTTCGAGATCAGGACCCACAAGCGCCTGATCTACATCTCGGAACCGACGCCCCAGACCGTCGACTCCCTCTCTTCCCTCAACATGCCCGCCGGGGTCGACATCCGCATCAAGGCATAGTGCCGAGAGCACCGGCTGCCCGCGCGCCGGTGTTGGACGTCTCCGACGATCGCTCTCTGTTGGCCGCGCTGTTCGCGTGGTCCCGTCCGTTCGCACCGCGTGGCCCCGCGTCGCGACCCATTGGGGTTGTTCGGGGTCGAACCGGTACCTCCCTCCTACATTCTCAAGGGTCATGACGCTGATTCTAGGGCGCAAAAAAGGCATGACGCAGCTGTTCTCCGAGGACGGCACCGCCACGGGTTGCACCGTGGTGGAAGCAGGCCCGTGCGTCGTCATGCAGGTCCGTACACAGGATTGCGACGGCTACGACGCGATCCAGTGGGGCTTCGAGGACGTCCCCGACAAGCGCTGTCGCAAACCGCAGCGCGAGGCGGCCAAGCAGGCTGGTCAAGCTCCCAAGCGCGTGCTGCGTGAGGAACGCCTGGCTGCACCCGCCGGTCAGGCCGTCGGCGACACGCTGACCGCCACCGCCTTCGAAGTGGGGGACCTCGTCGACGTCACGGGAACGACCAAGGGGCGCGGCTTCGCCGGCACGATCAAGCGCCACGGCTTCAGTCGCGGCCCGAAGACCCACGGCTCGATGAACTATCGTCGCCCGGGCTCGATCGGCTGCTCGGCCTACCCCAGCCGCGTGATCAAGGGCATGCGCATGTCCGGTCACTACGGAGCCAAGCGTCATACGACCAAGAACCTCGAGGTCGTCCGCGTCGACGCCGACCGCGGCCTCCTGTTCATCCGGGGGTCCGTACCCGGCCACAACGGTGGCTTGGTCCAGGTCCAGACCGCCAAGACCGGCGTGAAGAAGGGCTGATCCCGATGCAAGTAAAGAGCTACAAGGCTGGCAGCGTCGGCCAGGTCGACTTCGACGAGGTGCCCTTCGGCGGCAAGGTCCTCTACCGCACCCTCAAGGATGCGGTGGTGATGCACCAGGCCAACCAGCGCCAGGGCACCGCCAAGACCAGGGGGCGCTCCGAGGTCAAGGGCACGAACAAGAAGCCCTACCGTCAGAAGCACACCGGACGCGCCCGCGCCGGCGACCGCAAGTCGCCCATCTGGCGCGGTGGTGGCACGGTCTTCGGGCCCCATCCCCGCGACTTCAGCTATCACATGCCCGCCAAGGCGCGCCGGGTCGCCCTGCGCTCTGCCCTGGCAGGCAAGTTGGCTGACGAGGAGGTCGTGATCGCCGACCTCGGTGAGTTCGCGGCCCCCTCCTCCAAGTCGGCCCGCAAGATCCTGGCTGACCTGGGCGCTCCGAACCGCGCGTGCGTCGTGATCGCCGAGCGCAACGAGGGCCTCTACAAGTCCTTCCGCAACTTCCCACGTGTCCACGTGCGCACCGCCTCCGAGCTCTGCACCTACGACGTGGTCAACGGTGGCCTGATCATCGCGGAGCGCGAGGCCATGGACCAGCTCGTTGCTCGGGTCGGAACTACCGGAGGTGCTGCGTGAGCTCCATCGATCGCATGTACCTCCTGGTGGCCCGCCCGGTCATCACCGAGAAGGGCAGCACCGACCAGGCTGACCGCAACGCCTACCACTTCCGCGTCCCCGTCGACGCGAACAAGGTCGAGATCCGTCAGGCAGTCGAGCGCGTGTTCGAGGTCAAGGTCTCATCGGTCAACACCCTCAAGGTGATGGGCAAGGCCCGCCGTCGCGGCTGGGTCGCAGGCCAACGTCCGGACTGGAAGAAGGCCATGGTCACCCTCGCCGAGGGGAGCACCATCGACGTCCTCTAGGGCGCCACGAGACCAATCATGGGCATTCGCAAGTACAAGCCGACCTCTCCCGGGCGCCGTCATGGCAGTGTTCTCGACTTCTCCGAGATCACGTGCACGACGCCCGAGAAGTCCCTTCTGCGCCCCCTCAAGAAGACGGGCGGCCGCAACAACATTGGTCGGATCACCTGCCGCCATCGCGGTGGTGGTCACAAGCGCAAGTACCGGGTCATCGACTTCAAGCGGGACAAGGAGGGCGTGCCGGCCAAGGTCCACTCGATCCAGTACGACCCCAACCGGACCTGCTTCATTGCGCTCCTGCACTATGCGGACGGCGAGAAGCGGTACATCCTGGCGCCGATCGGCATCGAGGTGGGTCAGACGATCACCTCCGGTAGCGGCTCCGAGCCGAACCCGGGCAACGCGATGGCCCTCGAGGACATTCCCGTCGGCGTCCAGATCCACAACATCGAGTTGAAGATCGGGCGCGGTGGGCAGCTCTGCCGCTCCGCGGGAACCGCAGCCCAGCTGCAGGCGCGCGAAGGCAACTACGCGGTTGTCCTGCTGCCCTCGGGCGAGCTGCGCCGTATCCACGTGCGTTGCAAGGCCACGCTCGGTCGCGTCGGGAACACCGACCACCAGAACGTGAAGCTTGGCAAGGCGGGACGCAAGCGGCACCTCGGCCGTCGTCCCCACGTCCGCGGTACCGCCATGAACCCCGTCGATCACCCCATGGGTGGCGGGGAAGGGCGGACCGCGGGTGGGCGTCACCCCTGCTCGCCGACCGCGGTGCTCTCCAAGGGCGGCCGCACGCGTAGCAGGAGCAACCCGACCGACAAGTTCATCATCCGTCGTCGCAAGAAGCGGAAGTAGGAGGTCCCATGAGCCGAAGCATGAAAAAGGGGCCCTACGTCGACCCCAAACTTGCCCACAAGATCGACGTCCAGAACCAATCGGGTGCCCGGGAGCCGGTCAAGACCTGGGCCCGCGCCTGCACGATCACGCCCGACTTCATCGGACACACGTTCCTGGTGCACAACGGCAACCGGCACCTGAAGGTCTATGTGACCGAGGACATGGTTGGCCACAAGCTCGGTGAATTCTCGCCGTCGCGCCAGTTCCGTGGACACACCAACAAGAAGGAAGGCATGAAGTCCCGCTAGGGGCTCACTGACCGCCATCTGCCATGGACGCCACCATCAAGACCTTCCGGGCCAAGCACCGCTACGCACGCATCACCGCGCGCAAGGCGCGCCTGATCGCGGACATGATCCGCGGGCACTCGGCCAACGAAGCGCTCGAGTATGTGGAGTTCGCTCCTCAGCGCGCCGCCGCCTTCTTCAAGAAGGTCGTGCAGTCCGCGATTGCGAACGCCGCACAGGACCCGGACGTGAATCTCAACCGCCTCGTGATCGTCGACTGCCGCGCAGACGAGGGCCCGATGCTCCAGAACCGGCTGCGCTGGCGTCCGGGCCCGCAAGGGCGCGCCATGCCCTACGCCAAGAAGACCAGTCACCTGACCGTGGTCGTCGCCGACCCGTCTGTTCTCGAGACCGAAGAGGGTCAGGAGTAGTCCATATGGGACAAAAGATTCATCCGACCGGCTTTCGCATCGGGACCATCGAGCCCTGGTCGTCGCGCTGGCATGGCGGCAAGCGCAACTTCAAGGCGCTGCTGCTCCAGGACAAGACGATTCGCGACCACATCCGCAAGGAGTACGGTTCGGCCGGCATCCCGCGCATCGAGATCGAGCGCACCGGGGAAGCCGTCAACGTGATCATCTTCACCGCTCGCCCCGGCGTCCTCGTCGGCCGCAAGGGCGTGCGCATCGACCAGCTCAAGGCTGAGCTGCAGAAGATCGCTGGGATGACCGTGCACCTCACCATCCACGAGGTGAAGCGCCCCGAGCTCTCCGCACCGCTCGTCGCCGAGGTGATCGCCGACGCCCTGAAGCGCCGCATGGCGTTCCGCCGGGCGATGAAGAAGGCGATCATGACGACGATGCAGGCGGGTGCAAAAGGCATCAAGGTTGAGATCAACGGCCGCTTGGGCGGCGCTGACATGGCGCGGACTGCCAAGGAGCGCGAGGGCCGCGTGCCCTTGTCGACCCTGCAAGCCAACGTCGAGTACGGCCTGGCCGAAGGGCGCACGACCTTCGGGATCATCGGCGTGAAGGTCTGGATCTACAAAGGTGACATCGAGCGCGGCGAGAAGGTGAACTACCGCGCCGCTGCGGGTGGCGGAAGCCGACTAGAGCGCGGCGGTCCCCGCCGCCGTGGTGGTGGCGGTGGTCCCCGCCGAGGAGGTGATAGGTAATGGCTTACATGCCCAAACGGATCCTCCACCGGAAGGTGCAGCGGGGTCGCATCAAGGGGTTCGCCAATCGGGGCAACCGGGTCAGCTTTGGCGACTTCGGGCTACAGGCCCTCGACGCCGCCTGGCTCACTGGCCGCCAGCTCGAGGCCGCGCGTGTCGCGGCCAACCGGGCGACCCAAGGCGCAGCCAAGATCTGGATCCGTGTCTTCCCCGACAAGCCCGTGTCCGCCAAGCCCGCCGAGACTCGGATGGGTAAGGGCAAGGGCGACATCGACCGTTGGTGCGCCGTGGTCAAGCCCGGCACCATCCTCTTCGAGCTCGGCAACGTCACCGAAGAGGTTGCCAAGCTCGCCTTCAAGCGCGTCGCGCACAAGATGCCTATCAAGGTCCGGATGGTCCGGAGGCTTCCGACCAACTGAGGCTTGGCCTCCAAGGAAACCTTGCGATGAAGATCGAAGAAGTCCGCAGCAAGCCCAACACCGAGCTCGAGTTCGACCTCGGCAATCTGAAGAAAGAGCTCTTCGAGCTCCGCTTCCGGAATGCCACCGACTCCTCGGTGAGCCCTGCTCGCATCAACCAGCTGCGCCGCGCTGTGGCGCGCATCCTTACCGTGGTGCACGAGCGACAGCTCGGCATTCGCGGCCAGGAGGTCCAGTAGCCATGACCGAGAGCCAAGGAACCCGCAACCAGCGGCGCGTCATCACGGGGGTCGTTTCCAGCGACAAGATGGCCAAGACCATCACCGTGACCATCGAGCACACGTACAAGCACCCCAAGTATCAGAAGTTCGTCAAGAAGCACACGAAGGTGTATGCCCATGACGAGACGGAAGATGCCCACGAGGGAGACACCGTCGAGCTGATCGAGTGCCGCCCGATGTCCAAGCAGAAGCGCTGGCGCCTCGGGCGAGTAGTGACTCGCTCGGTCATGCCCTCTGGAGGTGATCTTTGATTCAGATGCAGACATACCTGGACGTCGCCGACAACACCGGCGCCAAGCAAGTCCAGTGCATCAAGGTCCTCGGTGGCGCCAACCGCCGCTACGCCGGCCTCGGCGACGTGATCGTGGCGACCGTGAAACGCTCGATCCCCGGTTCGGAGGTCAAGCCCGGCACGATCGTGAAGGGCGTCATCGTGCGCACGAAGAAGGCCACCCGCCGCAAGGACGGCTCCTACGTTCGTTTCGATCGCAACGCTCTGGTCCTCGTCGACACGGAGGGCAACCCGAAGGGTACTCGCATCTTCGGCGCTGTCGCCCGTGAGCTACGCGACCGCAGCTTCATGAAGATCGTCTCGCTGGCCCAGGAGGTGATCTAGATGACCAAGATCAAGAGCAAGCTCAAGCGCGGTGATCAAGTCATCGTGATTGCCGGCAACGACAAGGGCAAGACCGGCCAGGTCAACCTGGTCCTGCGCGAGGCGAACCGGGTGGTCGTCGCAGGCGTCAACCTGCGCGTCAAGAACCACAAGCCGACCCAGCAGAACCCCCAGGGGGAGCGGGTCGAGCGCGAGCAACCTATCCACGCGAGCAACGTGATGTTGCTCGACCCGAACACGGGCAAGGGCACCCGCAAGCGGCCCCAGGAGGCCTGATCGTCATGTCCAATCCCAGGCTCAAGGACCAGTACCAGTCGGAGGTGCGAAGCAGGCTCAAGGAGCGCTTCGGCATCGACAACGACCTGGCAGTCCCCGGTCTCTCCAAGATCGTGATCAACATGGGCGTCAAGGGCGCCGTCGAGTCCAAGGCGCGGGTCGAAACCGCCGCGAAGGAGCTCGCGACCGTCACCGGTCAGAAGCCCACGGTGCGCAACGCCAAGCGGTCGGTCGCCGGCTTCAAGCTTCGTGAAGGCATGCCCATCGGTTGCGCGGTCACCCTGCGCCGCGATCGCATGTGGGAGTTCGCCGACCGGCTGATCTCCGTGGTCCTGCCTCGTATCCGTGACTTCCGCGGAGTGAAGAGCAAGCTCGACGGGCGCGGGAACTACACCGTAGGCCTGTCCGAGCAGTCAGTTTTCCCCGAGATCGAATTCGATCGGATCGAGTTCCAGCAGGGGATGGATATCACCTTCGTGACCACAACCGACGACGACGAGCAAGGGCACGCGCTGCTGAAGGAACTCGGCATGCCATTCCGCAATCGGAAGGCGGAGGACAACTAGTCATGGCCAAGAAGTCCCTGATCAACAAGTGCGCGAAGCCGCCCAAGTTCAAGGTGCGCGGTTACACGCGCTGCACCTTCTGTGGTCGGCCCCGAGCCGTGTATCGCAAGTTTGGCATCTGCCGGATTTGTCTCCGTGAACGTGCACACCTGGGCGAGATCCCGGGCATGCGAAAGTCGTCCTGGTAGGACCCGGAAAGTAAGCGAGGACCACCGCCATGATGACCGACCCCGTC
>JAQBVH010000135.1 GCA_027623615.1 Planctomycetota bacterium
TGGTGAGCCGTGCTGCGATTGGATTGGCGGCGGCGGCGCGGGGCACTTCGTCAAGATGGTCCACAACGGCATCGAGTACGCCGACATGCAGCTGATCGCGGAGGTGTACGACCTCCTGCGTCGCGCGCTCGGTTGCTCGCCGGCGGAGGCCGGCCAGCACTTCGCTGCCTGGAACGAGGGACCGCTCGAGTCCTTCCTCGTCGAGCTGACCGCGCGCGTGCTGCAGGTCGAGGACGACGGTCAGGCGCGGGTCGAGCGCATCCTCGATCGCGCCGGCCAGAAGGGCACGGGCCGCTGGACGGTGATGGAGGCCGTCGAGCGCGCGGTGCCGATCCCCACGATCGCGGCGGCGCTGGACGCGCGCGTCCTGTCGAGCCTCAAGCACGAGCGCGTCGCCGCGAGCGCAGCCCTCGCCGGGCCGCCCGACCCGCCGACCCATGCGGTCACGCCCGAACGCCTCGACGTCCTGGCCCAGGCCTTGCTCGTCGGCAAGCTGTGCGCCTACGCCCAGGGCCTGGCCCTGATCCAGCGCGTCTCCGAGGAGGAGGGTTGGAACGTCGACCTGGCCGAGATGGCTCGCATCTGGAGCGGCGGCTGCATCATCCGCGCGCGGCTGCTCGCGGACGTGCGCGCGGCCTACACCGGCGAGGCGCCCGCGAACCTGCTCGTGCACCCGACGATCGCCGCCCAGGTCGAGGCGGCCGCGCCCGCCCTGCGCCAGGTCGTGGCCGAGGCCGCGGCGCGTGGCATCCCGACGCCCGCGCTGGCCTCGAGCCTGGCTTACCTCGACGCGTATCGCTCGGCGGACCTGCCCCAGAACCTGATCCAGGCCCAGCGCGACGCGTTCGGCGGGCACTCCTACCAGCTGAAGAGCGACCCGGACGGGCCGGCGGTGCGCGCGGACTGGTAGCGCCGGACTGCGACCCGGGCACGCTTCGTACGATCACGCCGATGGCCCACCCCGCCCTCGCCACGACGGCACACCGCCCCTGGCCGCTGCCGCCGGCTCCGCACGTGATGCAGATGGACTGGGAGGAGCTGCTCTTCGCCCACTGGCCCGTCCCCGCGCGGGTGCTACGTGATCACATCCCGCCGCAGCTCGAGCTGGAGCAGTTCGAGGGCGAGGCGTTCCTCGGCCTCGTTCCCTTCCGCATGAACCGCGTGCGGCCGCGGGTCACGCCGGCCTTGCCTGGGACGGCCTGCTTTCCCGAGCTCAACGTGCGTACGTACGTGCGTCATGGGGAGCGGCCAGGGGTGTGGTTCTTCTCCCTCGACGCTGCGTCCTGGTTGTCGGTCCGGCTCGCGCGGGTCGGTTTCGGCTTGCCCTACTTCGACGCGCGCATGGGCATCGAGGTGGGGGAGCGCGGCGTCGTGTTCCGCAGCCGGCGCGTGCAGCGCGGCGCCTGGCCCGCGGAGTTCGTCGGCGAGTACCGACCGACAGGACCCGTGAGCCTCGCGCAGCCAGGCACCCTCGAGGCGTTCCTCGTGGAGCGTTACTGCTTGTACAGCCTGCGGCGGGGACGGCTGATGCGCGGGGAGGTCGCCCACCCTCCTTGGCCCCTGCAGCCCGCGGAGGCGGAGCTGCGCGTGAACACGATGGCGAGCCAGTTACAGTGCCGGCTGGCGGGGCCGCCGCCGTTGCTCCACTATTCCAAGGTCCTGGCCACCGTGGCCTGGGCCCCAAAGGTCGTGTCATGAAGCTCTCCACCCCCTCGCTGCTCGCCTGCGCTCTCCTCGCGGGGGCGGCGGCCGGCGGCCTGACCGCCAGCCTGCTGAACGACTCGCCGATCGAGGTCGACGCCGCGGCGCCGAGCCGGGGCGTCCCGTCCGAAGTCGGCGACCAGCTGAAGGCCCTCGGCCGCGACAACCGTGCCCTGCGCAGCCGCGTCGACATGCTGGCCGCCAAGCTGGCGGGCAGCGATCGTTCCCCGGTCGAGGGCTATCTGACCAGGGCCGACCTGGAGGAGCTGCTCGAGTCGCTGCAGCGCCCGGACGCCTCACCCCTGAAGCCGGCCGGGGTCGAGTTCAAGGACACCGTCGCCGACGCCCTCGCGGACGTGCGCCGCGAGGAAGCAGCTGCGCGCGCGATCCAGCGGGGGGAGAAGGCGATCGCCCAGCTCGACGGGCGGACGGCCAAGATGACCGACTGGCTGGGCCTCGACCCGGGTCAGTCGGAGCGCATGCGCGAGATCCTCGAGGCCCAGTTGGCCCGCGACATCGAGCTGGCGCAGCAATGGGAGTCGGGGGTCGACCCGGAGCTCCTCGGGCAGACCAAGCAGTCCAACGCGGACGCTTTCCGCGGGGACATGCAGGGCCTGTTGACCGCAGATCAGTGGGAGACCTACAGCTCGCGGGGCAAGGAGTAGCGCTGGTCGGTCGATAACCTCCGTAGCTGGCCGGACTTGGGACGAGAACGATCTCCGAACGTCCCCGGGTCGGTCGCGCGTAGGATGATGTCTCGGACCCCTCCACGGAGACCCCGGAAGTAGCCCATGAAACGTCTCACCCTCGGCGCCCTCGCCCTCGCGCCCCTCGCCACGGCTGGCGAGACCGGCCAGGTCGACCTGACTTACAAGACCTATCGCACCTGGCAGCTCGAGCTTCCGGCGGAGGTCTACACCAAGGTCGCTGGTGAACTGCCGGGTGGCTTCGCGGTGTCCCTCGACGGCGTCAAGCTGCTGGTCGACGCGGACGGCGACGGCACCCTCGAGCGCACGATCGAGGGCCATGTGGACGACCTCGGCGTTCGCTCGGCGATGCTCGTCTGCCGCAAGGGTGAAGGACGCGCGGTCGGCTATCGCCTGAAGGACGACGGCCAGGGTTGGCACTACGCGCCGGCGGGCGCCGCGGTCGGCAAGGTGCTGGGCACCAAGCTGCAGCTCATCGACCAGGATGGTGACGGTCGCTTCACCGGCTTTGGCACGGACGCGATGATCGTCGGCACGGGCAAGCGCGCCCAGTTCCTGTCGGACGTGATCAACCTGGGCGGCGCGCTCTACACGATCGAGGTGGCCGAGGACGGCTCCTCGCTGAGCTACGCGCCCTACAGCGGTCCGGTCGGCACGCTCGACTTCACGACCGAGCTCGACGCCGAGGCCAAGCTGTTGACGGCGATCGTCAGGAGCAAGGACGGCAAGCGCTCGTTCGACCTCGCCCTCGCTCCGACGGGCCTGCAGGTCCCCGCGGGCGACTACGAGATCCACAGCGGCAGCTTCGGCCTCGGCAAGGCCACGGTCCAGATCCAGCCCGGTCACTCGAAGCCGATGACCGTCGTCGCGGACGGCAAGCAGACCCTCGACTGGGGCGGCCCGGTGCGCGCCGAGTTTGCCTACCAGCGCCAGGGCAGCGAGATCGCCTTCCACCCCGACTACGTCTGGTACTACGGCGCCGCGGGCGAGCAGTACCTCGGCTGGCACCCCATTGGCAAGTCCCCCGAGTTCCAGGTCATGGAGCGCGACTCCGGCGCCGAGCTCGCCAAGGCGGTGTTCCCAGGCAGCTCATGAGGCTGCAGCTTCGTTCCGGTCGCCGTGAGCGTACCGGCCAGCGCCAACATCAAGATCGAGATGACCTCCGACACCTTCGCCTTCGGCGAGGTGAAAGGCGTCCCGCGCCTGTAGCGCGCGATCACGATCACCGAAGGCCCGCTCCCCCGATGGGGGAGCGGGCCTTCTTCGTCTTGTCGGAGGCTGGTCAGTCGTTGGCGATCTGGCTCAGCACGTTTGCCTTGCGCTGGACGATCCAGTCCTGCTTGGACTGGAAGTGGCCCGCGATCGCGGCGCCCGTCCCAATCCTGTTGTTGGGATCGAGCTCGAGCCAGGGGGTCAGGATGGGCTCCATCTGGTCCAAGAACTGGGCGGCCTCGGCCTCGTGCATCGGTCCCTGCAGGAGGTCGGTCAGGATCTGCTTGAACTGATCACGGAACGCCGGCACGCCGAGGAGCGCGTCGGCGTAGTGATCTCCGGGGTTGAAGATGTCGTGGTTCAACTTGGTCATGACCGAGTCGAGATCCCACGGGTAGTACTGGCGCTTCTGGCCCGTGGAGAAGTCGGCGAACATGACGTTCTTGCCCTTGGAGAACAGGGAGTCTCCGTGGGAGAGGAAGGCGTTGACCGCTCCGACCGTGAGCATGCCCTTCATGTCGACCAGGGCGGTGAGGTCCACGAAGAGCCCGCTCGGATCGGGGGGCGGGCACCCACCGTTGGGGCTCTGGAACGGGTCGTAGCAGAGGTACTGCCACACCGGACTGTCGCCGGTGCCCGCCTTGAGCGTGGTGCTGTAGACGTCGTCCAGGTGATAGAGCCAGGTCTCGTCCTTCACCCAGACGCCACGGTTCTTCAGGAACGACTTGTCGCGCTGCTCGGCGTTGACATAGAGCCCGGTGTAGACGCCGTTGATCGAGACCGTGGCCCAGTTCGCGAGGGCGGCCTCGTAGTCGTACCCGATCGGACCGGTCGCCATGCGGTGCAGCGCCCAACCGAGGCCCTCGGTGACGACGTCCTCGTCGTCACCGTTCTCCAGGCTGAGCTTCTTCAGGTCGTACCAGGCCTGCCCGTCGACGTACTCGTTGACGTCGATCTTGAGGCTGACCTTGTCGAACCCCGCCGCGCTGGTGAGGGCGTCGCAGGACTTGCGCCGGACGCTGACGAGGATCGCGGGGTCGTTGCCCATCCACATCAAGGCTGGAACCTCGATGTCGAAGGTCAGGTCGTGCTGGATCGTGCTCCAGTCCGAGGGGGACATGGAGAGATTGATGTGCAGGACAGTCTCGGGGGCAAAGACCTCCGGCCATCCGGGGTTGGGACGCAGGACAGGCGGCTTCGAGACTTGAGCCGAGGCCAGTGAGGACAAGCAGAGCAGGGGCGCAACGAGACGCGGGCAGGGCATGAGGAACCTCCAGGGTGTGGTTCCAGTGTAAGTGAGAATCCGCGGTCTAGCGCTTCTTGCGGGCTTTCAGGTCGTACTCGTCACCCGCCGTCAGCTCGACGCGGTTCTTGCCCTTGCTCAGGTCGAAGAAGGTCACGACGAAGTCTCCGATGACCTCGGCCTCGCTGCCAGTGACCACGATGGCGGTCTTCTCGTCGATGCCGATTCCGAGCAGCTGGGGGTAGCTGGCCACCAGCTCTTCGAACTCGTCGTTGCGCTCGCGCTGCAGGAAGTGCGCGTCGACGATCACGCCCGGCAGGAGCGCGAGGCCCTGGCGGTAGCCCTCGAACTCGAGCGTGCGGTTGCTGCGCGGGTCGCCGCGCACGAGGAAGTCCCCGATCACCTGCGCGCCTGCGGAGCTGCCTGCGACGACGCCACCGCGCGCGAGCAACTCGGACAGGAGCTCCTGGCACCGTGTCCCCTGGTAGGCGTCCATCACTCGATACGTCCGGCCGCCGTCGATCCAGACGCCGTCGGCTTCCTCGAGCAGCGCGTGCAGGGCCGCGTCCTGGTCGGCGGCGCGCGGGCTGCGTGCGTGCAGCGTGACGACCTCCTCGCAGCCGAGCTCGCGCAGTTCGTCAGCGCTGTAGGAGTCCGGCTCCTCTCCCGGACCGATCTCCGCTCCGCTCGGGATGCACACGAACTTGGCGCCCTTGCCGCCGGCCGCTTCCACGAAGCGCTCGAAGGCTTCGGCGGTCCCGCCTCCGCCGCCGTGCAGGATCAGCGTGCCGCGCTTCAAGCTCGGCAGCGCGGCCTGGGCGGGCGGATACACGGGACCTGTCCGCAGCCGCGCTGAGCGTCGCCAGGACAACAGGTCGAAGTCGTAGGGCGGGATGTCGCCGACGTCGAAGGCGTCGATCGCGTCCTCCACCTCACGGCGCTTGGGCCAATCGCCGTGCGCGGCGACGAGGGCCGTCACGTCGCCCGCGCCCATCGCACCCACACGACGACCCGCGTGGACGACCATCGCCGTCTCGTCCTCGATGCCCCAGCCGACCGACCCCGGACGCTCCGTCAGCGCCTTCTCCAGCACGCCGTCCTTGGCCTGTCGATGGCCGAGGTGCACGACCGCGTCCTGGAGCAAGCCCAGGCCGCCGACCACCAACTCGTCCTTGCCGTCGAGGTGAGCGCCGGCGAGCACCTCGCTCCCACCGACCACACCTCCACGCTCGAGCACACCGCGCACGAGGGACTGAAGGAGGGCATCGCCTTGCAGGTCCGGGGCGACCTCCTCGATCCAAAGCCCGTCTGCGGCGAGCAGGGCGAGGAGGACCGCCTCCTCCCGCAGCTGCTTGCCCGTGCCGACTCCGAGCCCTCGCACGGACACGGCTCCGACCCTCTCCCAGGGCTTGGTCTTCGGGCCCGAGCCCTTGCCGGACAACAGGACCACCTCCGCGATCGACCCCCCCGCCAGTCCGAGGAAGGTCTTGCGGACACAGTCAGGGACCGAGCCAGTGCCTGTGATCACCAGTGATCCCGGCAGCGGCGCGACGAACTCCGTGGAGTCCTGGACGGGCGAGAGGAGCAGGACGAGGGGCAGCGCCGCGAGCATGAATGAGTCCTCGAGAGGGGGAGCGGTGAGCGACCGGAGTACCCCCGGGGTTGCCACGTGTCACAAGAAAGGGCCCGCCTCCGTGGAGAGGCGGGCCCTGAATGCTGACGGAGAGAGCCCCTCAGTCCTTCACTTGGATGTCCGCACCAAGCTGGTGGTCGCCGAGCAGGTGCTCCGCGAAGAACTCCCAGCGCAGCTGGTTGAAGTAGCCGTTGGCCGCTCCGAAGCCATGGCGGGCGCCGGGGATGATGAGCAGGTCGAAGCGCTTGTTGGCCTTGATCAGCGCGTCCACCAGGCGCATCGTGTTGGCCGGGTGCACGTTGTTGTCGATCTCGCCGTGCACGAGCAGCAGGTTGCCCTTCAGGTTGGCGGCCAGCTCCTGGGTGGTCGGGATGTGGATGTCGAAGCGGGTCTCCTTCTCCCCGTCCTTCTTCTCCTCGTCCTGCGGGCCGAGGTTGACGACGAGGTTCCGCTCGCCGCCGCGGCTGCGGTTCTGGCCTTCCTTCTCGACCGCGACCTCCTTGAGGCCGTGGTACCGCTCCGACCAGTAGTTGTTGTAGATGTTGTTGTCGTGGTTGCCGGCCGACGACACGCCCACCTTGAAGAACTCGTTGTAGGGCGGGACCATCATCGCCGCCGCGGTCATGAAGCCGCCGCCCGAGTGACCGTACAGACCGACGCGATCGACGTCGACGAACGAGTACCGCTCAGCCAGCTGCTCGATGGCGACCTTCTTGTCCTCGAGGCCGTAGTCGCGCAGGTTGAAGTAGCCGTAGCTGTGGTAGGCCTTCGAGCGGGTCGGCGTACCGCCCCGGTGTCCGACCTGGATCACGATGAAGCCCACCTGGGCCAGCTGTTGGCGGCTGTTGATCGACGAGAACGTGTGGGAGACGCCCTCGGTCTGCGGGCCCGGGTAGACCTCGGCGATGACCGGGTACTTGCGCTTCGGGTTGAAGTCAAACGGCTTCCACATGTTGCCGAACAGCTCCGTCACCCCGTCGGCGGCCTTGACCGTGAAGGTCTCCGGCATCTGCCAGCCAGCCTCGTAGAGGCGCGTCAGGTCGGACTCCTCCAGGAGTCCGAGGTTCGTGCCCTCCGCATCTCGCAGCACCGAGGCCGGCGCCCTGTCGATGC
>JAQBVH010000136.1 GCA_027623615.1 Planctomycetota bacterium
GGGCCTGGGAATTCAGTTCTTCAATCGAGGCATTCGGCCACCCTGGAGCGCCGCAGGACCAGCCACCCTCAACTCGGGACCCTTGGCTGGTCGATTCGTCATCGGGCCCCCCTCGCCCGAAGACAGCTGCATGTCCCGACCGTCCCTACAAGTATCGACCTCCTGGATCGCGACGGGTCTATCGCTGCTCACAGCCGCGGCGGTGCTCTGGCTCTGCGCCTGGATCGACCTGCGAGCCGAGCGCCGCGAGGTCGCGCGCGGTGTCGGAGAGCTTGCTGACGTCGGCGTGGCAACCCTCGAGTCCGCTCTTGCACGCGGCGCCGATCGAAGCGAGTTGGCGGAGGTCCTCGATGCCCTCGGCGCGGGCGACCGGCTGAGCGGCGCGATCTACCGACCCGCGGACGGTTCCGAGAACACGACCTGGACCGAGGACGGCCAGGCCATGGAGCTGGACCTCGGGGTAGGCCAGCACATCGACGGAGACGGCACCTACGCGGTGCGCTCGATCGAGGGCGGCGGACGCCTCGTCCTCGCAGCGAGCATGGAGCTGGTCGATCGCAAGCGCGCGCGCTGGTGGCTGCTCGGCATGCGCGTGCTGGCCCTGGTCGCACTCGGCAGCTACTTCCTGGCAGGCCTGCTCCTGCGGCCCCTGCTCCGCCCCCTGCGCAGGATCGCAGTCACAGCTTCGCGCGCCGGACGCCGCACCCGCTCGACCGTGCGTCGCCTGCCCGTGACCGGGACCAACGAGGCGCGCGAACTTGCGCTCTCGGTCAACGAACTGCTGGATGGGATGGCCCATCGAGACCTCAAGCTCGCGAGCCTGCACGCGGAATTCGAGCGCGCCCTGAAGAAGCGCACGTCGGAACTGACGGAGCTCAACGAGGAGCTGACCCGTTCCCAAGCCGCCGCCCAGGCGGCCGGGGACGCCAAGGCGGAGTTCCTGGCCAACATGAGCCACGAGATCCGCACGCCCCTGAACGCGGTCATCGGGATGACCGAGCTCCTGTGCGACACCGAGCTCGATCCCGAGCAGCGTAGCTTGGCCGACAAGGTGCACACCAGCGGCGTCGGCCTGCTCTCCATCCTTGGTGACATCCTCGACTTCTCCAAGATCGAGGCCGGCAAGCTCGAGCTCGAGTCGGTCGAGTTCTCACCTCGCTGCGTGGTTGAGGATGTTTGTGAGCTGCTCGCGAACGAGGCCCAGGACAAGGGCATCGAGCTCGTCTCCTTCGTGCACTTCGAGGTGCCGAACACCCTGTTCGGCGACCCAATACGCCTGCGCCAGATCCTGCTGAACTTCCTCGGCAACGCGATCAAGTTCACCGAGTGCGGGGAGGTGATCGTCGCCTGCAAGGTCGGCGACGAGGGGCCGGCCGGCTTCCAGCTGCGCTTCTCCGTGCGCGACACAGGCATCGGCATCCCCGAAGCCCGGCAGTCCAGCCTGTTCGAGGTCTTCAGCCAGGTCGACGCCTCGACCACGCGACGCTTCGGCGGGACGGGCCTGGGCCTCGCAATCACGCGCCGTCTGGCGCAGCTCATGGGCGGCGAGGTCGGCTTCGTCAGCCGCGAGGGTGAGGGCTCTACCTTCTGGTGCAGCCTACCCTTCGTCGCCGCCACCGACTCCTCCGCGCCGGAGCTCGAGGTCTCCGAAGACCTCAGGGGTCGGCGCGTCATGCTCGTCAAGGAGCGCAGCGGCGCTGCAGACATCCTGACCTGGCAGCTCGGCGCGCTCGGTCTCAACGTGATCACCGAGCGCTCGATCTACCAAGCCTTCGAGACCCTGATGCGCGAGGGGAACATCGAGGTCGTGCTCCTCGACGCCCAGCTCTCGGGGCGTGACGCGTTCCTGGGCGCGATCGCCAACCAGGCCGCCTTCCGGTCGGTGCGCGTCCTGCTCCTCACGCCTCTGGCCGGGCGCCGCCGGCTCAGTGGTGACGGCGGCCGCGTCGCGGCTCAGCTCGCCTTGCCGATCAAGCTCGGCGAGATGATCGAGGGTCTGTACGCGGCCCTACGCATCGAGCCCAGCACCGAACCGGACGCCCCGGCGACCAAGGCGCGCGACCTGCTCGAGACGAGCCTGCGCGCGCGCGCGCGCATCCTCGTCGTCGAGGACAACACGACCAACCAGCAGTTGTTGCAGTATCTGCTCGGCAAGCGCGGCTTCCGCGTCGACGTCGCCGCCAACGGACGCAAGGCGGTCGATGCAGCGACGGTGGGGGACTACGACCTGATCCTGATGGACTGCCAGATGCCCGAGCTCGACGGGTTCGAGGCGACCCGGCAGATCCGCGCCCTCGAGGTGGGCCGCGGTGGCCACGTGCCGATTCTGGCGATGACCGCCAACGCGCTGGCGGGAGATCGCGAGCGCTGCATCGACTCCGGCATGGATGACTACGTGTCCAAGCCGATCCAGCCGAGCGAGTTCGTGCGCTGGGTCGAGGGTTGGCTCTTGCGCGCGATTGCCCAGGGGCGCGAGCTGGCACCTGCTCCTGTTCGCCCGGAGATCATCCCCGATGCGGGCACCCTCGACAGTGAGATCTTGGGCTGCTTGCTCGAGGACGACGACCCTGCCGGTCGCGAGCTCGCCTTCGAGCTGATCGATCACTACCTGGCCCACGCCCACGAGATCTTCCTCGGCATCACCTCCGCCGCAACCGACGGCGACTGGGACCGTGTCGGTCAGCTGGCCCACGGGATGGTCTCGAGCTGCGGGACCGTCGGAGCGAACCGCTTCGCCGTCCTCCTGCGCAATGTCGAGTCGGCCGTCTTGAGCGGCGATCCGAGTGAGGTCGCTGGCCTGCTCTCCCGCTGCGAGCGCGAGCTGCAGTTCTCACTCGCCGCCCTGCGCGAGCTGCGCTAGGCAGCTTGCGCCCCGGGTGCGAGCTCCGGGCTGCTACACCGTGAGGTGTGGCACCAAGCAACACGCACGCCTTCGCAAGAGGCGTAGGCGGCCCCAGGGAGGTCGCCTACCCAGCTCGACGAAGGTCCCTCGCCTACTCGTCGAGCAGCGTCCGGTCCGGCAGCAGGATCGGCTTGCCGGCGCGGATGTCATCCGGGCTGGCCAGGTTGTTGTAGCGTGCGACCGCCCGGACCAGCCGCCGGGCTGCACTGCCGTAGTGTTGATCACAAATGCCGCCCAAGTAGTCGCCGTCCCGGACCACGTAGCGGTAGTCCGGACCGAAGGCCGGCGGGGCGAAGTCACCGCCCGGGTCGCTCGGCCAGTCGTCCGAAGGTGTAGCCTCCCACGCAGGCTCGTCGGGTGCCCGGGGGAGGGGCTGCGCACCAGGGATAGGCTCGGCGCCGCTGATCTCGCCCAGGACGAGCAGGCTCCAGGGACCTGCCGGGAGCTCTGGAGTGCCCAGACCATGCTGCTGGCCGCGCAGGGCCTCCTGTGCGCGCGTGCGGCTCCCTTGCCAGCCAGCGGCGGCGAGGCAGAGGCCCACGAGCACCAGGATTCCGAGCAGGGCGCGCATCGGCTCCAGTCTCCGGAATGTGCCGGGCCCGTTCCAGGGTTGCTCCGGATCTTGGGCCCGATGGGACGGGGCAGGCCCTCCCGACGGAGCGCGGGCCGCGGTCGCCATCCGGCGGCCGTGGCCCGCGTGGGTCTGCCGGTCAGCCTCAGACGGCGGCCGGGTCGGCCACCTCGACGCCGTGCTTGGTCGGATCGTCGTCGTCCAGGCCCGACTGGCGACGGGTCTCGAGCCACAGCAGCGCCGGGCTGGCGATGAACATCGACGAGTAGGTGCCGACGACCACGCCGATCATCAGCGCGAAGGAGAAGCCCTCGATCACGTTGCCCGTGCCCACGTTGAACGCGAACAGCAGGCTGACCGAGATCAGGGTCGTGACCGAGGTCAGCACCGTCCGCGCCAGACACTGGTTGATCGACTTGTCGATGATCTCCGAGAGCGTGCCCTTCATGCGCGGCAGGTTCTCGCGCACCCGGTCGAACACGACGATCGTGTCGTTCAGGGAGTAGCCGATGATCGTCAGGAAGGCCGCGATCATCGGCAGGTTGATCTCCGTGTCGATGAACGGGATGAACATGTCCGCGACGGCGAGGGCACCCAGGGTGACCAGCACATCGTGGGTCAGGGCGATCACCGCGGCGAAGCCGAACGAGTATTCGGCGAAGCGCACCCGGATGTACATCACCGCCGCGAAGAGGCTGAGCAGCACCGCGAACAGCGCCTTGTCGCGCAGCTCGGCGACCACCTGGGCGCCGACCGCGTTCACCTCGTCGATGGGGGATGCCAGGTTGAGCTGGGTGCCGCCGGAGTCCTTCTGGGCGGGCAGGTCGGTGACCAGGCGCTCCTTGAGGACCCCACTCTCGAGGCTGCTGCTGACGGTGCCCGAGAAGCTGAAGACGCGCGGGCCACGGGAGGGGTCCTCCGTGACGGTGGCATTGGTCACGCCCACGTTGCCGAGGCCGACCATCAGGTCCGCCTCGGTGTGGTTGCGCTCCATGTAGAGGAAGCCCGTGGCGCTCTGGTCCTGGACGTCGACCTCCTCGACGGGGCCCTTGGCGAGCTTGCCGGCCAGGCCGAGCTCGACCGCCTCGCGGAAGGCCTCGAGGGCCGACTCGTTGCCCTTGTTCAGGGTGCCGGCTCCGTCCTTGTCGGCGGCCTCAGCCTTCGCGGCCTTGGCGGCCGCCTTGGAGATCGCCGCGCCCTTGGCGGTGATGCGGTAGCGGGTGAACGTGTCGCCTGCGCCGGCCGAGTTGCGGATCGGCTTGACGTCGGCGGAGTCGCCGACCTCGGGGATGGCCTCGATCAGCGAGACCAGGGCCTCGCGCGTCATCCCCTCTTCGAGGGTGATCGACATCGTCATGCCGCCCAGGAAGTCGATGCCGAGCTTGTCCTTGTCATCGATGGTGAAGAACAAGCCGAGGCCGATGGCGATCACGACACCGGACGCCACCATGGCCGACTTGGCCTTGGCCATGAACGCGACCTTGGTCTCGTGGATCAGGCGCACCATCGAGAAGCCGTCGATGCCCTTCTCGAGCTGCATGTGCACCAGGACCCGCGTCACGACCAGGGCCGAGAACATCGAGGTCAGGATGCCGATCGAGAGGGTCGTCGCGAAGCCGCGCACGGGGCCCGAGCCGAAGCGGTACAGGATCAGGCCGGTGATCAGCGTGGTCAGGTTGGCGTCGACGATGGTCGAGAGGGCGTGCTGGAAGCCGCCCTTTGCGGACTGCAGCGGCTTGCGACCGCGGTCGGCCTCCTCCCGGATCCGTTCGTAGATGAGGATGTTGGCGTCCACCGCCATGCCGACCGTGAGCAGGATGCCCGCCACGCCCGGGAGCGTGAGGGTGGCCTGCAGGAATGCCAGGGCGCCGGTCAGGAAGATCAGGTTCGCCACCAGGCTGAGGGCGGCGAACACGCCCAGGCGCCGGTAGTAGACGACCATGAAGATCAGCACGGTCAGGAGGCCGATGCCGATCCCGAGGAAGCCGCGCTTCACGTAGGCGTCGCCGAGGGACGCGCCGACCGTCTCCTGGCCCTCGAAGCGGGGCCGCAGGGGCAGCGAGCCCGACTTGAGCACGGTGACCAGGTCGTTGGCCTCGTCGATCGTGAACGAGCCGCTGATCGTGCTGCGCCCGGGCAGGCGATCGTTGATCGTCGCGATCGTGGCGACCTCGCCGTTGATCACGATGCCCATGCCCTCACCGATGTGGTCCTCGGTGAAGTTGCCGAAGGCCGACTGCACGCGCGAGGTGGTGCGGAAGCCGACCGCGGGCTTGCCCCACTCGTCCTGGGTGTAGAAGACGTGGGGGATGTCCGCGCCCCGGAAGCGCCAGGCCTCGTTCTCCTCGACGATCAGCGCGCGCAGGTCGTTGCCCGGCAGCTCGGACTTCTGAACCTTGCCCTCGATCGTGGGATAGAAGGGGTAGAAGCGCAGGCGCTTGACCGCGCCGCCGCGCTTGGCCAGCAGGTTGTTGTAGTCCTCGATGGAGGTGTTCGCGTTGCTCGGATCGTTGGCCCAGGTCTGTGCCGCGGTGAGCTCGGTGCTGAGGTCGGTGCCCGAGCCAGCCAGGTCGGAGGGCTGAGCCTCCATCATCACCTCGAGCGAGCCGAGGTTCTCGATCTTGCTGCGCCAGGGGTCGAGGGCGACCAGGGTGAGCGGCGCACCGGCGCTGTGCTTGACGAGCGGGGCGTCGACCGGGGCGCCGTAGTTGCGCTCGAGGCCCTCGAGCCGGTTCCCGATGCGGCGCGAGTAGCGGATCGTCTCGTTGCCGATCTCCACCTGGGCGCCGCGGGAGGGGAACCTCAGCGCCTCCTCATCGGTCATCGCCAGGACGATCGCGCCGCCGCCCTCGAGCAGCTCCGCGGCCAGCGAGGTGCTGACGCTCTCGCGCAGGGCCGACGCTGAGCCGGGCATCTCGACCACGAAGCGCTCATTGCCCTCGAGGCGGATGACGATCTCGCGGACACCGTCCGGATCGAGGCGCTTCTGGAGGATCTCGCGGATCTGGTTCCAGAGGGTCTGCGGGTTCCGGTAGTCCTCCTCCAGGATCTCACCGGCATCATAGGCCGCCTTGAGGTCCAGGCTGTATGCGAGCCGGGTGCCGCCCTCCAGGTCCAATCCCAACCGGAATCGCCCGATCACGAGCGAAAGGATGGAGATGACGAGGAGGCTGACGATCAGCGTGATCTTCCTACCGAGATTCTCGACCATGACTTGGGGTGCAGCTTTTCGGGGTCGCTGGCTGGGGGTCGGTTAACGGCCGAGGCCCCCGGAGCATTTTCGACTCTGCGGGGGCCGTCTTTGGATGGCCGGGTTCCGAGCGGGGTGCGGCCTACTCTCCGGCCTCGTCGCCGTCTTCGTTCGCTGCAGCTGCCGAGGCTTCCACCTCGGCCACCGCGACGCGGCGCGCCTTCTCGGTGTCGCGGTCCCGCCGGACCTTGTCACCGAGCAGCTCCTTGACGCGAGTCTTCTTGCCGACCCTGTCGCGCAGGTAGTACAGCTTCGCGCGGCGCACGTCGCCCCGGCGGGTGATGACGATGTCCTTCACCCGGGGACTGTGGAGCGGGAAGACGCGCTCGACGCCCTCGCCCTGCACGATGCGGCGTACGGTGATCGAGCGGTTCGTGCCCGACCCCTTGATGCCGATCACGGTGCCGACGAACAGCTGGACCCGCTCCTTGTCGCCCTCCCGGATCAGGTAGTGAACTTCGACGGTGTCGCCAGGGTTCACCATCGGAAGGCTGGGCTTGGCCAGCTCGCGTTCGATGTCGTCGATGAGGCTCATCGGGTCTGTGCGCCAGTGCGCTTGTCGGTGCCGTTCGGATGAAGTGGGAGGGGGAACGGCCCGTCAATCGGGTGGATTGAGGTCGGGCCGTCGATCGTGCGTGCGTTGCTCGGCCCTCTCGCGGCGCCACTCGGCGATGCGCTTGTGGTCCCCGCTGAAGAGGACGTCCGGCACATTGCGGCCGCGCCACACCCGCGGGCGTGTGTAGTGCGGGTGGTCGAGCAGGCCGTCGCCCTGGAAGGAATCCTCCTGGGCGGAGCGTTCGTCCCCGAGGGCGCCCGGAATCAGGCGCGTGGCGGCGTCGACGATCATCAGCGCGGGAAGCTCGCCTCCGGAGAGGACGAA
>JAQBVH010000137.1 GCA_027623615.1 Planctomycetota bacterium
TCCGACCACCCGAACCGTCTCTTCCCCTTGGGTCCGCGCGCCTGCGAAAGGTCGCCCGAAATCAAGTTCCCGTAACCGCCTCTACCCATGCCTCGAACAACCGCGCCTCACCCGACGGCGTTGCTGCAGTCGGCGGGACCTCGGCGTGATAACGCTTGAACGCCGCGGCGAAGGCCGCCGGGTCCTCGTCGAACCACTCGCCCCCCTGTCGCGAGCCGTGAATCACGCGCTCGAAGCGCAGGCGCACGATCAGGAGCGCTGCAATGCGGACGCCGTCGGGGTCCGTGTCGGCGAAGGCAGGGTCCGCCGCCCGGAGAGCCGTGTCGGGCTCGGGGTCGACGAGAGCGTCGGCCATCAGACGTTGCAAGCGGGCAAGATCACGCACGGGCCAGCTCCAGCGTGCGCCGCACGCGCCGCAGCTCGCCGCGCAGGAGCGCGACGTCGTCCTCCTCGACCGTGCCCTCCATCCGCTCGAGGGTCACCCCGCGCAGGTTCGGGCAGCGCGGCAACGCGGACTCGAACAGGGCCCAGACCTCGTCGGGCACGCCGTGGTCGTGGCTGTCGAGGCGCAGGGACCTGCCCGACGGCAACCAGCCAGGATCGCTGTGATCGCCCCCGGACAGGTGCAGCTCGATCACGCGCTCCCAGGGCAAGCGCTCGAGGTAGCGCTCCGGCTCGAAGCCGGTGTTGCACGCCGTGGTGTAGACGTTGTGCAGGTCGAGCAGGAGATGCCTCCCCGGACCTGCAAGCACCTGCGCGATCCACGCCGGCTCCTCGAGCGGGTCCCCGAAGTGGAAGTAGAAGACCGAGTTCTCGAAGCCCACGTCGGGGACGATGGTCTGCAGTCGATCGAGGGCGAGGCCGACCGCGGCGCAGGCCTCGTCGTCGTAGGGCAAGGCCAGGGGCAGCGTCAGCTCGCGACCGTCGAGGACCGTCGCGCCGAGGTGGTCGGTGTACCAGCGAAAGTCGAACAGCGCGTGGTCCCGCGCGATGCGCGCCAACCAGCGCGCGTCGCGCTCCTCGTCGCGCACGGCCGAACCGATCGAGAAGCCCACGCCATGAGCCACGCAGGCCTTGCCCGTCTCGCGCTTCAACTCCTGGAAGACGCGGTGATAGCCGTTGGGGGCGAACGCCTCCTCGTCACCGGGCTTCCAGGTCGTCTCGGGAGCGACGACCAGGTAGTCCGGCTCCTCGCGGAGCTCCCGATCGAGCAGCGTCAGGTAGCGCTCCTCGGGCTGGAGGGTGAACCCGACGCCGACGCGTCCGGTCATCGACCCCTCTGCTCCGTGTAGAACCAGAGCAGGCGACGGGCGGCTGCGGGGACGTAACCCATGCCGCATTCGACCCCGGGCGGACCGTCGCCGTCCACCTCGACGCCGCATCCCTCGTGGCTGGCCCAGCGCGAACCGGCGACGGTTGCTTCCAGGAGGTGCTGGCGCGTTGCGTTGCGCAGGGCGGCCCGGTGGGGGGAGGTCTCGCTCTCCACCCCGAGGGAGGCGCGGTAGAGGAGCGCGGCGCCGGCGAGCACGTCCTCGATCTCCGCCTCGCACGGCTCGCTCAACAGGCGCGAGCGTGCCGGAGCTCGGAAACGACCCGAGGCGTTCACTGCCGCCGCGCGCTGGTGCACGCGCGGCGTGTCAGCGACCAGGGCCGCGAGCAGCGCACGCTCCAGCGGCCGCACCCAGTCGCGAACCTGTCGGCGTTCTTCGGCCAGGGGTTCGCCGGGCCAATCGAAGCGCGGCATGGCGGGCATCTCTGCCAGGACTTCGCGCACGGCGACCGGCGCGCCTGGCGTCTCCACCAGCCACGCGAACACCTCAGGCTGTTCGCGCGTGTGGGGGTGCAGCTGCGCCAGCTCCGTGCGGGTTGCACACACGACCTCGGCCAGGGGCAGGGCCTCGAGCAGGGCGTCGCTGGCGTTGTGCAGCAGAGCGCCGAACAGCACGCCACGCGCGAACTTGTTCGCACGCTCCTCAGGGACCCTGAGCACCAGGACGGGCTTCCCGGCCGCGTGGCCGGAGCTGAGCGCCTTGGCCAAGTGGCCCGCGTCGCGCTTTTCCTGCTCCCACTGCGCGGCGAGCGTGCGCGGCAACAGGGTGAGGGCGGCAGTCGCCCCGAGCAGGGTGCGACGATCGAGGGCGGTCATGGAATGGAGTAGCGTTCTGACTCGAACGGGCTACCGGTTACCTGGTGTAGAGGTCGAGGAAGTTGCGCGAGGGCTCCGGGCAGAAACCCAATCCGCAGGCCGGGCACGGATCGGGCCGGGGCTGGTCAGCCCCCTCGATCCAGGCCGTGTCCTCGGGCGCGTGCTCCCAGAGTCGCTGCGCCGCGGCGTAGGCGAGGCGCTCCATCCACAGGGCGCGCGTTGTCACGTCCGCGTGCGTCGCGAGTTGATAGACCACGGCCGCGTTGCGGTCGATGTCGGCCAGGCGCGGGCGCATGCGCGGCAGGAGCGCGTTGATCCCGCTCAAGCGGTCCTGACCCAGGGCCTCGCTCGCCCATTGACCCGCGCGCGCGATCGCGGCCTCGTCCGGGAAGACGAACGACGCCACGCTGCTGCCAGCCGTTGCGTCGAGGCGCTTCAGGGTGCGCAGCACTTCACGCTCGCGACGCGGATGCACGAGGGCGAGGTAGACATCACCCTCGACCTCGAGCTCCTCGGCGTGGATCGCGGCGACCTCGCAGCAGCACAGGGCCGCGAGCTCTTCGTTCGAGCCCTCACTCAGCAGCCGACCGAACAGCTCTCCATGCAGCCTGCCGAGGCGCGCGTCCTTGGGGACGACGATCACGAGCAGCTGCTTGCCGCTTTTCTGGGCACGGCGACGTGCCGCGTCGAGGCGCTCCTCACCGGGCGCGCCGGTGTCGAAGGAGAGGGCGAGTCCGCTGGCCATCGCGCCGGCGGAGGCGAATCCAAGGAAGTGACGTCGGTCCATGATCAGCTCCGGGTCGCGTGGTAGAGGAAGCGGCGGCCGAGCTCCGTGACGTGGCCCATGCCGCAGGCGATGCCGGGGGTTGCTTCGGGCAGCCCCTCGACCTCGTAGCCGCAGCCGTTATACGTGGCCCAGTAGGCGCCGCGCGGCGGGGTCGTTCGTAGCTGGCTCGCCGCCACGCCGGCCAGGCGATGAAGCGCCTCCTGGCGCAGCTCAGGGTTCTGCTCGCCCGCCTGCCGAACCAGGGCCGGCAGGCGTTCGGCGAGGCTGGGGTCGCTCAGGGGGTCCGCCGGGCGATCGCTGCCGGTCGCGACCAGGGCGAACTCGGCGCGCTCCGAGATGCTCGCGGCGTCGGGCAAGAGGGCGAGTCGCAGGGCGTCAGCGACGGTCGCCATGCGCTCGCGGATCGCCTGCTCCCGCCCGGCGGACTCGGAGTAGGAGCTGGCGGGCAGGTCCGCGAGCGTTGCGTCGATGCGCACGCTGCGCGCCAGCGAGGTCTCGAGCAGCACTCCCAGGGGCGCCTTCTCTCCAGGCCTCGGGAGGCCCGGATACCTCGGGAGCGCAGCCTCGACCTGCTCCCGACTGGCGCAGACGACTGCACACATGCAGAGGTCGGCCATGACCTCGGAGCCGCCGTGGTTCAGGGTCTGCCCCCAGATCGAACCCCATCGCCAATCACCCTCGGAAGCGAGCAGGACGAGCACCGGTCGTCCGGTGCGGGTCCCGTGCGTGAACGCCTCGAGCACGTTGCCTGCTTCGCCGGCGGTCCAGACCAGCTCCACGCCAGGGTCACCCTCGCGGTTGGCCAGCCACGCCGGAGCTCCGGTGGCGGCGGTCCCGGCCGCGGTCCACTTCAGAAATGTTCGTCGTTGCATTGCCCGCGCTCCCTCGACCCCAAGGACGACGCCCACGTGTTCGTGCTTGGCGCATTCCCGAAATGCGTCACGGGAGGATCGGGGTCACCGTCTTTCGGCTCAGCGTGGGGCGGTATAGAGCTGCAAGAAACGACGTCCGGGACCCGGCATGTGCGCGGTCCCGCAGGGAACACCGTGGCAGCCAGGGCCGGGACCAGGCCCGTCGCCAAGGGTCTCGAGGGTCGCTCGCTCCACCGACAGCGGCCTGCCGAACGGGGCGCTGAGCTCGTGGTAGGTGACGCGCAGCTGCCGCACCCGCGCGGGCTCCAGGTCCTCCCATGTCGCCGCGCGTGTCGCGAAGCCCAGGCGGCGCGCTCGCAGGGCGTCCGCGCCGCGGATGCGCGTCAGGGCCGCGAATTCGAGCTGCTCGCTCCGTCGCAGCAGGGTGTCGAGGTCGGGGTGCAGGAAGGCGCTCAGGGCCTCAGCAAGAGCTGCGCTGCGATTGCGTCGGGCCACGTCCCCGTCCCGGCCGATCCCATGCTGATGGACCGGTCGGCCGGTGACCGAATTCACGGGGAAGGTGGCGTTCGCGACCGACCGCGGCAGCTCGGCGAGGTCCAGCAGCAGCGGCTGCGCGGCGCCCGGCTCGATCAGGGCAGCAAAAGGGTGCGCGTCCTCGCCGAGCGCCAGCTGGAACTCCTCCACCAGCTCGTCGACCGTCGCGGCGCAGCGGTTGGCGAGGGCCAGGTCGTACAGCTCCTCCTGGCGGCCGCCGCTCAGGAATTCCCCCCAAATCCGACCGCGACGGGCGCGCTCCGGTCGGTCTGCGGGGAGCAGGACGACCAAGAGGGCCACGCCCTCCGCGGACGCTTGGCGCCGGAGCTGACGCAGGGTCAGGTCCTCCTCGGCGGAGAACGCGGGCCGGGCGAGCATAGCGCTGGCGCCCGTGAGCAGGAACTGGCGGCGATCCATGGGCATCCTCTCGGGTAGGTCGTCTGGCCACCTAGCGTGCCTGAGGCCTGGCATCTACACCAAAAATGAAGCCGCGAACCCAGGACCCCAATGCCATGCGACGACTGCACCTGCCCTCGACCCTGCTCGGCGCCTCCCTCGCCTTGACCGGCGCCTGCCTGCGAGCCCCGAGCCTCACCTCCGAGCAGGAGGCGATTCTCGACCGCCTGAGCCTCGTCGCGCTGCCGGACGGCCAGGGCGGGATGCAACGCACCCTGCGCGTCAGCGGCGTCAACCTCCAGCTGGTCAACGGCGCCGGAGCGACCGCGACGCGCAACGGCGTCGGCAACCTGATCGTGGGCTACCAGGAGTTCGGCAACCCCTGGACCGAGGAGCGTGGAGGCTCGCACAACGTCGTCATCGGTCAGGGCCACTCGTACTCCGCGTACGGCGGGCTGCTCGCCGGAGAGGCCTCGCTCAGCGACGCTCCCTTCGCCTGTGTCTCCGGTGGCTACGGCAACCGGGTGCTCGCGCAGCACGGCGCGGCCTGCGGCGGGTTCCAGAACCGGGTCGAGGGGATCCAGGCGGTGGTCCTCGGAGGCTACGCCAGCGTGGCGAGCGGCGAGCAGTCGGTGATCTGCGGTGGAGAGAACAACCGGGTGGCGGGTCAGCGAGCGGTCGTGAGCGGCGGGGACTGCAACGCGGCGAGCGGCGCCCGCAGCGTCGTCTGCGGCGGACTCAGCAATCACGCGGAGGGCCCGGGCTCGGTGGTGGTCTCGGGCGCAAGCAACAGGGCGACGGGCACGGCCTCGGCCGTCAGCGGCGGTCGGGACAACCTGGCGGTCGGTTGGGGCGCCGTCGTCGCGGCTGGTCAGGACAACGTCGCCCACGAGACGAGCTCCGCCGTGTTCGGCGGCGCGTACAACGAATCCCTCGCGTACCAGTCGGTCGTCGTGGGAGGCAGCGTGAACCGCGCGGCGGGCCAAGGGGCGACGGTCCTCGGCGGGAGGACGAACGAAGCCTCAGGCTCAGAGGCCACCGTAGTCGGCGGCACGAACAACCTCGCCAGCGGCTCGCGCGCGAGCGTGGGCGGCGGCGCGGCCAACCTCGCGTCGGGCTCGTCCTCGGTGGTCGCCGGCGGGGCGAGCAACACGGCCTCCGGCTCGAGCAGCGTGATCAGCGCCGGTCGCGGCGGGAACGCGATCGGCGTGCACTCGGTCGTCGCTGGCGGGCGCGAGGGTTGGGTCGAGGGGCACTACGGGACGCACCTGGGCGGGCACCGGGGACAGGTCCTCGGGGAGTACGCCTCGATCACGGGCGGGCGCAGCAACGTGGCCGCCGGAGAGGCCTCGAGCGTCACGGGCGGGAGTGACAACCGCGCCGAGCACGAGCTCTCCTCGATCTCTGGCCGCTGCGGAGCGATCAGCACGGGCAAGTGCTCGCACCTACCCTGACAGGACGCGCGCGCGGGCATCGGCGGCGATCGGTCGGTAGGGTTGCGGTGCTCATGCTGCTCCGCGTCACCTCCCTCCTGGCCCTCGCGCCGCTCGCCTGCGCCGACGTCGAACTCCCCGCCCTGTTCAGCGACGGGATGGTCCTGCAGCGGGAGATGGACATCCCCGTCTGGGGTCGAGCCGCTGCCGGTGAGTCGGTACGGGTGCGGCTCGGCGAGGACGTCCGCACGACCGTCGCAGACGATCGAGGGGAGTGGAGCCTGACCCTCGCGCCGCTCCCCGCGGGTGGTCCCCACGTGCTGCGCGTGAGCGGGAACAACCAGATCGAGATCGAGGACGTCCTCGTCGGCGAGGTCTGGCTCGGCGCCGGTCAGTCCAACATGGTCATGCACGCCCGGCACTGCGTCGGCTACGAGGAGGAGGCCGCGCGCTCGGACCGCCCGCGCATTCGGATGTTCCATGAGGACTCGGGCCCTGCGTCGACTCGGCAATGGCAGGGCGCGGGGAGCTGGGTGAGGACGAGCCCCGAGAGCATGGGCGGATTCTCGGCCGTCCTCTTCTACTTCGGACGCAACCTCGAGGAGAAGCTCGACGTCCCGATCGGTCTGATCGACTCGTCGATCAGCGGGACGCCCATCCAGGCCTGGACGAGCCGCGCAGCTCAGTTCGGTTGTGAGGCGCTGGCGGAGTCGGTCGCGGACGAGGACGAGTGGTACAACAAGTTCGACCCCGAGCAAGAGCAGGTCGCCCACCTGCGGCGTCTGGCGAAGTGGCGCAAGCTCGTGGACGAAGAGCGGGCCGCCGGGAAGGAGGGCGACCGCCGCGAACCTCAGAACCAGACCGAGCTGCACATGCGCCAGGGCGGCGTCGGTGGCCTGTTCCAGGGCAAGATCGCCCCTCTCGCTCCCTACGCCCTACGCGGGGTGATCTGGTACCAGGGAGAACAGAACGTCCGGCGTGTTTGGGGGCGCAACTACTCCGTCCCTCAGGCTGTGCTCTATCGGCGTCACCTCGAGCTCCTCGTCTCCGACTGGCGTGCCCAGTGGAGCCGCCCCGAGCTGCCCTTCGCGTGGGTCCAGCTACCCAACTTCGCAGACGGTCGCGAGGGCTGCGACTGGCCGACCTTGCGGGACAGTCAGCGGCGGGCATTGTCCGTTCCGCACACCGGGATGGCGATCACGATCGATCAGGGCGAGCGGACGAACATTCATCCCCACGAGAAGCGCGAGGTCAGCCGACGCCTAGCGCTGTGGGCCCTGGGCGATGTGTACGGGAGACCGGGCCCGACCTCGGGGCCGCTGTATGCATCGCACGAGCTCGTCTCGGGCAAGATCATCGTGAGCTTCAGCCACGTGGATGACGGCCTGCGCTCCCCCCAGAAGGGCTCGCTCCAGAGCTTCGA
>JAQBVH010000138.1 GCA_027623615.1 Planctomycetota bacterium
GCGCTAGCGCGCGTAGTGCGCATAGGCCTTGTTGGCCTCGGCCATCTTGTGGATGTTCTCGCGCCACTGAACCGATTGGCCGGTGCCGTTGAAGGCGTCGATCAGCTCGTCCGCAAAACGCTCCGCCATCGGCTTGCCCTTCTTCTTGCGGGAGAAGTCGATCAGCCAGCGAATGGCGAGCGACTGCTGACGGGTGCGCTTCACCTCGCGCGGCACCTGGTAGTTGGCGCCGCCGACGCGCTTGCTGCGCACCTCGACGAGCGGGCGCACGTTCTCGACGGCCTTCTCGAAGATCTCGTCCTGGGTCTCGGTTCCGAGCTTCTTCTGGGCGATGTCGAGGGCTTCGTAGAAGATCTTCTGGGCGGTACTTTTCTTACCGTCCAGCATGAGTTTGTTGATGAGCTTGGTCGCCAGCAAGGAGCGGAACTTGGGGTCCGGCTTCTGGAGAACAGCGGTCGACTTGAAGTTACGGGGCATACCGTTGGGCTAAGGGGCCGGGGCCTACTTCTTGGGGCGCTTGGTGCCGTACTTGGACCGGCTCTGCGAACGTCCGTCGTCACCGGCGGTGTCGAGGGTGCCACGGATGATGTGGTAGCGCACGCCGGGGAGGTCTCGCACGCGGCCGCCGCGCACGAGCACCACCGAGTGCTCTTGGAGGTTGTGACCCTCGCCCGGGATGTAGGCGGTGATCTCCTTGCCGTTGGACAGACGCACCCGCGCGACCTTGCGCAGGGCCGAGTTCGGCTTCTTCGGCGTCTGGGTCTTCACCTGCAGGCACACCCCCCGCTTCTGCGGGCAGGCATCCAGCACGGGGCTCTTCGACCGGTTGACGGGCTTCTTGCGGCCCTTCCGGACGAGTTGGTTGGTGGTCGGCATTGGTATTCTGGGGGTCGTCGGCGTTCCGGACGACAGCGGGGGGAAAATCATAGGGAGCGGGCCGCGCCCGTCAAGCGGCGCCCCCCACGTTCGGGTGGAAGGGCGCCGGATTCGGGCCGGGGGAGCGGCACTCCCGCGTTGTCGGATCCTGGTGACCTACTCGTCGGCCGGCGGAATCGGCGTGGCCTGCGGTGCGGGCGTGGCCATCTGTGCGGGCGGTGCGAACGGCGGGTCCTCGGTGGCCGTGCTCAGCTCGCGCAGGGTGTCCCCGAGCGGCGCCATGGGCTCGACGCCGGCCGTTCCGGTGGACGGCAGAACGCCAGCCATGGGGTCGATCGCACCGGAGAGCAGGGCCTCCATGTCCGGGTCGCCCCCGCTGGTCGCGGGACTGCCGAACCCGATCGTGCCGGTGCCGCCGATGTCGCCGAAGTCGATGTTCTTCTTCACCCGCGTCCGGTAGTGATCCCGGAAGCCTGTACCAGTGGGCACCATGTGGCCGAGGATCACGTTCTCCTTCAGGCCGACCAGGTAGTCCCGCTTGCCGGCGATCGCGGCCTCGGTCAGGACCTTGGTCGTCTCCTGGAAGGAGGCGGCAGAGATGAACGAGTCCGAGGACAGGGACGCCTTCGTGATGCCCAGGAGCAGGGTCTGGCCCGTGGCGGGTTTGCGACGCTCCTTGCGCATGCGCTCGTTCTCACGGCGGAAGCGGTGGCGGTCCACCACAGCGCCGGGGAGGAACTCGGAGTCACCGGCATCGGTGACCTGCACCTTGCGCATCATCTGAGCGAGGATCGTCTCGATGTGCTTGTCGTCGATCGTCACCGACTGACTGCGGTAGACGTTCTGGATCTCACGCAGGAGGTACTCCTGGACGAGCTCCTCGCCGTTGATGCGCAGGATGTCCTCGGGGTACAGAGGCCCGTCGACGAGCGCCTCGCCGGCACGCACCTCGTCGCCCTTGTGGACGCGCAGGTGCTTGCCCTGGGGCACGGCGTGCTCGACCTCCTCGATCACCTCGCCGTTCTCCCCCACCGCGCGCACGATGATCGTGCGCTTGCCGCGCTTGCGGTCGCCGAGCTCGACAACACCGTCGATCTCACTCATGACGGCCGGATCCCTCGGGCGCCGAGCTTCGAAGAGCTCGGTCACCCGCGGCAGACCACCGGTGATGTCCTGGGTACCGGTCGCCTCGCGCGAAGACTTGGCCAGGAGCGCACCGGGCTTGATCTTCGCCCCGTCGTCGACCTCGACATAGGCCTTCTCCGGGATCGGGTACAGGGCCAGCGTGTTGCCGTCCTTGTCCTCGAGGACCAGCTGGGGATGCAGGTCGCCCTTGTGCTCGATGACCTGCTTCCGCGAGGCCTGGCGCCGCGCGTCGCGTTCGATGCGTAGCGTCTTGCCCTCGACCAGGTCCTCGTAGCGGATCTTGCCGGCAAACTCGGAGATGATCGGCACGTGGTGCGGGTCCCAGGTGCAAAGACGATCGCCGCCGCGCACGTCGTTTCCGTTGGCGACTGCCATCAGCGCGCCGGTAGGGATCGCATAGCGGTCGATCTCGCGCCCGCGCTCGTCGTGCAGGGTGACCTCACCGTTCCTGTTGAGGACGATGTCCACGCCCTCCGGGCCGCGGACGACCCGCAGGTTCTGGAACTTGACCTTGCCGTCCCGCTTGACGCGGCGCTCGGACTCTTCGACGGACCGGGCAGCCGTGCCGCCGATGTGGAAGGTCCGCATCGTCAGCTGGGTGCCGGGCTCGCCGATCGACTGGGCCGCGATGATGCCCACAGCGAGGCCGCGTTCGGCCGTCTGGGAGCGGGCCAGGTCCATGCCGTAGCAGCGCGCGCAAAGCCCCAGCGGAGCCTCACAGGTGAGCGGGCTGCGGACGCGAATGCGCTCGTGGCCCAAGGCCTCGATGCGCACCGAGGTGTCCTCGGTGATCACGTCGTTCTCGCGGACGATGACCTCGTCGTTGACCACGTCGATGATCGTGTCGCGGGCCACTCGGCCGCGGACACCCTGGGCCAGGGAGACCGCCACGCGATCGCCCTTGTAGACAACCGACTTGGTCACACCGCTGAGGGTGCCGCAGTCGTCCAACGTGATCACCACGTTCTGTGCGACGTCGGTCAGCTTTCGCGTGAGGTACCCGGCGTCCGCGGTCTTGAGCGCGGTGTCCGCCAGCCCCTTCCGCGCGCCGTGGGTCGAGGAGAAGTACTCCAGCACCTTCAGCCCCTCACGGAAGTTGGCCTTGATGGGCGTCTCGATGATCTTGCCCGACGGCTTGGCCATCAGACCGCGCATCCCGCCAAGCTGGCGGATCTGGTCGACGGAGCCACGCGCACCCGAGGTGACCATGCAGTAGATCGGGTTGATGTAGGGCCCATCGACCTCGAAGTCCTCGGAGAGGATCTGCATCAGGTCCTGCCCCACCCGCTCCCGGGCATGGGTCCACAGGTCGATGATCTTGAGGTAGCGCTCGCCATCGGTGATCACACCGCGCGAGTAGGCCTTCTCGATCTTGTCGATCTGGGCCTGGGTCTCGGCGAGGATCTCGGGCTTGCTCTCCGGGATCCGGATGTCGCTCTTGGCGAACGACAGGCCGGCGCGGGTGGCCGCCTTGAAGCCCAGGTCCTTGAGATCATCGAGCAGCCGCAGGGTCGCATCGCGACCGAGCAGGTGGTGACAGTCGCTGATCAAGTCCTGGACTGCCCCCTTGTTCAGCTCGTAGTTGTAGAACGGCATCCCTTCGGGAAGGATGTCGTTGAAGATCGCGCGACCGATGGTCGTCGTCAGGTACGCCCGAGCATCCTCTTTCGCCACCTTGCCGTTATCGTCGACCTCGATCGGATCGTGGTGGCGACCGCCCTTGACCAGGGTGCCCGCCTCGAGCCGTACGCGCACGGCGCGGTGGGTCGTGGTCTGACCGTGGCCGAAGGCGAGGAAGAGCTCGCCCAAGGACGAGAACAGGGTGGTCACGTCGGGGACGATAGGCGGGTTCTTCGTCAGGTAGAAGATCCCGAGCACCATGTCCTGGGAGGGCGAGATGATCGGCGAGCCGTTGGCGGGCGAGAAGATGTTGTTGCTCGACAGCATCAGCGTCGACGCTTCGATCTGCGCCTCGAAGGACAGCGGCAGGTGCACCGCCATCTGGTCCCCGTCGAAGTCGGCGTTGAAGCCGCCGCAGACGAGCGGGTGCAGACGGATCGCGTTGCCTTCGATGAGCTTGGGCTCGAAGGCCTGGATGCCCATCCGGTGCAGGGTCGGCGCCCGGTTGAGCAGCACCGGGTGGTCGCGAATGACCTCCTCGAGGATGTCCCAGACCTCCTCGTCACGGCGCTCGAGCATGCGCTTGGCGGACTTGATCGTGTCCGCCAAGCCCAGCTCCTTGAGGCGCCGGATGATGAAGGGCTGGAAGAGCTCGAGGGCGACCTTCTTCGGCAGACCGCACTGCGTCAGGCGCAGTTCGGGGCCGACGACGATCACGGAACGAGCCGAGTAGTCGACGCGCTTGCCGAGCAGGTTCTCGCGGAAGCGACCCTGCTTGCCCTTGATCATGTCCGTCAGGGACTTGAGCGGGCGGTTCGACGAGCCGAGCACCGGACGGCGGCAGCGGCCGTTGTCGAAGAGGGCGTCGACCGCCTGCTGCAACATCCGCTTCTCGTTGCGGATGATGACCTCGGGGGCGTTGAGGTCGAGCAGCTTCTTGAGGCGGTTGTTCCTGTTGATCAGACGACGGTACAGGTCGTTGAGGTCACTCGTCGCGAAGTTGCCCGAGTCCAGCAGGACCAGCGGACGCAGGTCCGGCGGAATGACCGGGATCACGTCCATGACGACCCAGTCGGCGCTGTTCCCCGAGTCGCGCAGCATCTCGACCGTGCGCAGGCGCTTGATGATGTCCTTCTGGCGCTGCTTGGAGCGGGTGGCGATCAGCTCCTCGCGGAGCTCCTCGGACACGCTCTGCAGGTCGAGCTTGCGCAGGATCTGCTTGACGCACTCGGCGCCCATGTCCGCCTCGAACTCCGTGCCGAACTTGGCGCGGGACTGGCGGTACTCGTCTTCGGTCAGGAGCTGGTACTTCTCGAGGGGCGTGTCGCCGGCCTAGATGACCACGTAGTCCTGGAAGTAGATGACGCGCTCGAGGTTCGAGACCTTGCAGCCGAGCAGGTTGCCCAGGCGGCTCGGCATGGCCTTGAAGAACCAGATGTGCGCGACGGGCGCAGCGAGGTTGATGTGCCCCATGCGCTTCCGCCGCACGCGGCTGTGGGTGACCATCACCCCGCACTTGTCGCAGACGATGCCCTTGTGCTTGATGCCCTTGTACTTGCCGCAGGCGCACTCCCAGTCCTTCTCGGGACCAAAGATGCGCTCGCAGAAGAGGCCATCGCGCTCGGGGCGGTAGGTCCGGTAGTTGATCGTCTCCGGCTTCTTGACCTCGCCGTAGGACCAGCTGCGGATGTCTTCGGGCGACGCCAGCGCGATGGTGACGCTGCCGTAGTCGTTGATGCGGTTGTATTTAGATTCGGCCATGGTCCAGTGCCCCTAGAGCGTCGCCTTCTTGTGGAGTTCCATGTTGAGCCCCAAACCGCGGATCTCGTTCGTCAACACCTCGAAGGACACCGGGGTGCCCGGCTCGAGGATGTTGAGCCCCTTCACCATCGACTCGTAGATCTTCGTGCGGCCGTCGACGTCGTCCGACTTGACGGTGAGCTGCTCTTGCAGGATCGCCGCCGCGCCGTACGCCTCGAGTGCCCAGACTTCCATCTCCCCGAAACGCTGGCCGCCGAAGCGGGCCTTGCCACCCAGGGGCTGCTGCGTGATCAGGCTGTAGGGGCCCGTCGCACGCGCGTGCACCTTCTCGTCGACGAGGTGGTGCAGCTTCAGCATGTACATGACGCCGACCGTGACGTCCTGCTCGAAGGAGGTGCCAGTGCGTCCGTCGTAGAGGGTGAACTTGCCCGTGGCGGGCAGGTCAGCCTCCTTGAGGATGGCTTCGATCTCCTCCTCCTTGGCCCCGTCGAACGCAGGGGTGTAGCAGCGGATGCCCAACTTGGCAGCTGCGATCCCCAGGTGCGTCTCGAGGATCTGGCCGACGTTCATCCGGCTGGGCACGCCCAGCGGGTTGAGGCAGATGTCGACCGTGGTGCCGTCCTCGAGGTACGGCATGTCCTCGATCGGGCAGATCTTCGAGATGACACCCTTGTTGCCGTGGCGGCCGGCCATCTTGTCACCCACGGAGAGGTTGCGCTTCGTGGCCACGTAGACCTTGACCATCTCGAGCACGCCAGTCGGCAGCTCGTCGCCGCGGCTGAGGCGATTGACGATCTTGTTCTTGTCCGCTTCCTTGTTGTCGATCCGCTGCTGGAACTCGTAGATCACGGCGGTTGCGTCGAGGCGCACCTTCTCGTCGGGGTGCTCCTCGGAGGCCTGCTGGGCCAGGACCTTGACGCGCCGCAGCTCGTCGTAGGTCGAGGTGTCGTCCAGGTCGAAGGGCTGACCGGTCAGGTCGTCGATGACCTTCTTTCCAATTAGGTCCTGGACCTTGTTCAGCGTGTCGGACGTGTAGGCCCGCAGGGCGCGCAGGAATTCCTTCTCGGCGTCGCGGATGACGGAGAGGGCCTTGGTGCGCTCCGCGTCGGTCAGGTTGACCCTGCGCGAGAACTTCTGGGCGTCGATCACGACTCCTCGGGTGCCCGGGGGCATCGTCAGGGAGGCGTTCTTCACGTCCACGCCGGCCTTGCCGAAGATCGCGTGGAGCAGCTTCTCCTCGGGGGTCAGCTCACTCTTCGACTTGGGCGCGACCTTGCCGACCAGGATGTCTCCCGCCTCGACGAAGGTGCCGATGCGGATGATGCCGGTTTCGTCGAGGTTCCCCAGGGCCTTCTCCCCCACGTTGGGAATGTCCCGGGTGAACTCCTCCTTGCCGAGCTTGGTCTCGCGGATCTCGACCTCGTACTCCTCGATGTGGACCGAGGTGAAGGTGTCGTCCTTGACCAGACGCTCGGAGACGAGGATGGCGTCCTCGTAGTTGAAGCCGTCCCAGGGCATGAAAGCCACGAGCAGGTTCTTGCCGAGCGCCAGCTCGCCATCGAACGTGGAAGCGCCGTCGGCGAGCAGCTGCCCGGCCTCGACCTCCTGGCCCACCGCGACCACCGGACGGTGGTTCTGGGTGGTGCGCTCGTTCATGCCGCGGAACTTGGTGAGGTAGTACTCGTCCTCGCCAACGATGATCACGCGGCTGTCGACGTATTCCACCAAGCCAGCCTTCTTGGCGAAGACGGGCATGTTCGAGTTCTGGGCGACCGCCCGCTCCATCCCGGTGCCGACGACCGGCACCTCGGGAATGAGCAGGGGCACCGCCTGCCGCTGCATGTTCGAGCCCATGAGCGCCCGGTTGGCGTCGTCGTGCTCGAGGAACGGGATCAGGGCGGCGGAGATCCCGATGATCTGCTTGGGCGAGACGTCGACGTAGTCGAGCTCCTCCGGCGGGATCTCGAGGTTGTCGCCGTCCTTGCGGGCCAGCACCCGTGCCTGCAGGATCTTGCCGTTCTCGTCGATGAGAATGTCGGCGGGAGCCATGACCTTGCCGGACTCCTGGTCGGCGCGGAGGTACTCGACGTTCTCGGTCAACCGGCCCTTGGTGACGACGCGGTAGGGCGTGGTCAGGAAGCCGTACTCGTCCAGGGTCGAGTAGATCGCCAAGGAGGAGATCAGGC
>JAQBVH010000139.1 GCA_027623615.1 Planctomycetota bacterium
GGAGCCGATGTTCTCGAAGAACGGCGTGACCCAGCCCTGCAGCTGACCCTGCACCTCCTCCATGCCCGCGCGCAGGACCATGCCGTTGGTCAGCTCGGCCACGAACAGCTGGCGTTCGAAGGGGCCGAAGCCGCCGCCGGTCGTGTCGGCGGTCAGGTTGCCGGTCGAGCGCGACCACTTGTAGGGGATCCAGATGGCCGGCGCCTGCATGTAGGCGGCGGCGGGCGGCGGCACCTCGTCCGAGGCCACGGTGCCCGTCGAGCGGTACTCGCCCGTCCACTCGAGCGAGGCGGGGTGGCCGTAGAAGCCGCCCTGCTCGATGTGATAGATCGGGCTCGCGGAGACCCAGTCGCCCTGGTTGTCGGTCACGAACAGGTTCCCGTCCGCGTCAGTGCCCACGCCGCACGGCGAGCGCAGGCCGAGGGCCCAGGGCTCCACCTTGCCATCCTGCGAGACCTTCAGGCCCCAGCCGCGGTAGGGGACCGGCGCCTTGCCGTGCCACCACTTCGGGCTGAAGAAGCTCACGTTCAACGTGACGAGGAAGTCCCCGTCGGGGAACTGGGGCAGGCCGAAGGCGAACTCGTGGTAGTTACCGGAAGAGCCCCAGTCGTTGGCGATCGTGTCGATCGTGTCGCAGTAGCCGTCGCCGTCGGTGTCCGACAGCTTCGACAGCTCCGTGCGCTGCAGCACGAAGATCTCGTCGTCGACCACGTTGAGGCCCATGCCCTCCCAGAGGCCCTCCGCGAAGAGCGTGAAGCGGGCGTCGGCGGGGTCCTCGCACAGGGGGTTCTCGAGGATCCAGACCTGCCCGCGGCGCGTGGACAGGACCATGCGACCGTCGGAGAGGAAGTCCATCCCACCGACCTCGAGCACGGCGCCCTCGGGCGAGGGGAGATGCTCGAGGACGTAGGCGGGTTCCTGGGCGACGGCGAGGGAGGTGAAGAGCAGCGGCAGCGTGGTGCGGATCATCGGTAGATCTCCCCGAGGAACGTCTGGAAGGACTCGGCCTCGATCAAGGCCGCGTGCAGGACGCGCGCGCGCCGCGGCGCGCCAGGCGAGAGTTGAAACCGGATCAGGCCACCGGTCTTCGGTTCACGGACCTCGTAGTCCCCGTGCAGGATCACCATGTCGATCAGGTGTCCGCTGCCCTCGTCGAAGGTGGAGACCTTCTCGTAGAGCCGCTCGCCGTTCACCACGTTCGTGTACAGGTTCGTCGTGCCGTTGGCCCCGCTCGGGGTCCAGCGCAGGGCCAGGTCGAGCGGCGCGCCGCCGACAGCCTCGATCTCGTAGCTGCGCTCGAAGCCAGCGCCCGTGCTCACCCTGAGGACACCAGGCGTCTCCCTCACCCGCGCGACCGTGATGCCGTTGCGCTGCAGGTCATAGCTGATCGTGACCTGCGTGCCACGCACCGCGGTCTGCGTCAGGCGTGCCTTCAGGGGTTCGTCCCCGAGCGTCCACTCCGCACCCGGATTGCCGCTGCCGACCAGGTGCGTCACCTTCCCCAGCGGCCGCAGCGAGTTGCCGCCGCGCCCGCCCCAGTCCCGACGCTCGACGAAGTCGCCCTGGCGCACGGCCAACAGGCGCACGTCGTCCGCGCGGTACTGGAACGTCGTGCCCGACGTCAGCCCGACGAGCAGCCCGCGCGGCCACTCCGGCACGCCTTGCCCGAGGGCGGGCAGGAAGCCACGCACGACGTGCGGTCGGTCGACGACTTCGAGGATCGTCTCGGCGCGCTCGACCTCCTTGCGTTCCGGACCGAGGGCGATCACGTACTCGATCATCGCGTTGCGCTCGTCCGCGCTCAGCGCCTCGGAGAACGAGGGCATCGGCGTCCCGGGGATGCCGAACTCGAGCGTGCGTCCGATGGCCGCCGACGTGTTGCCGTAGGAGAAGCCGCCATCGAGGAAGGAGCGCGCCTTCTTCGGCAGGGGGGTGACGCCGTTGCCGTCGCCCTTCACGCCATGGCAGGTGGCGCAGTGCTGTTGGAACAGGGCGTTCGCGTCGAAGTCCTGTCCCACGACGGGGGCGCACAGGAGCAAGGTGGAGAGCAGCCTCATGGGGTCCTTACGGGGAGTCACGGCCGCGCGCAGCCTACGGACGGCCTACCGATCCGGCCAGCCCTCCAGGGATCGCCAGCTCGCGTCGATACAGCCGGCATGGACTCCGTCGCAACCTCTGCGGGGATCGCGCTGCTGGAGGCTGGTAACTTCCGCGCGGCTGCCGCGCAGTTCGAGCACGAGCTGCGCGCTGAGCCGAGCTCCTACAGCGCCGCGTACAACCTCGGTCTGGCCCTGTACAAGGCGAGTGAGCTCGCCGGTGCCCGCAAGGCCTTCGAGGGTGCGCTCGCGATCCGGCCGCGCCAGCCCGACGCCACCCTCAACCTGGCGCGGGTCGAGATCGACGCGGGTGACCTCGACCGGGCGCGTGAGCTCGCCTCCTCGCTCGCCGCGCAGTCACGGGGTCAGGTCCTGCTCGGCCACATCGAGGAGATGTGCGGCGCCAAGGAGCGGGCGATCGCCTGCTACGAGCGCGCGCTGCGCCTCGACCCCGCCACCGTCGGCGGCTGGTGCGGGCTCGTGCGCATGGGTCAGACGTTCGACGCCGATCAGCTCGAGGCCCTGGTCGACAGCGGTCAGCTCCAGCGCATTCAGGAGTCCGCCCTGCGCTTCGCCCTCGCCCAGCACTTCGACCGTGAGGGCCAGGCGCCACGCGCCTTCGGGCACGCCGCGCGCGCGAACGCCCTGCGCCGCTCCAACTTCCAGCCCGCGCACTATCGCGACCTGGTGGGCGCCCTGATGCGCGCGCAGATCCCGGTCACGTCGAACAGCGAGCTCGCGCCGATCTTCCTGATCGGCGCGCCGCGCACGGGCAGCTCCCTGCTCGAGCGCATCCTCGAGGGGCACCCCGAGACCAGGGCGTTCGGAGAGCGTCACGACGTCGGCCTGATCGCCCGAGAGCTCGACTTCCCCGCCCACGCTGCCGACCTGACGACGGAGGCGCTCGACGCCCTCGCGCAGCGCTACGTCGATGGGCTCGGCCCGCTCCCCGCGGGCGTGACCCGCCCCATCGAGAAGACACCCACGAACGTGCTGACCGCGGGTCTGCTGGCGGCGATGTTCCCGAAGGCGTCGTTCGTCTACCTGGCACGCGATGTACGGGACGTGGCCATCTCGAACTTCCTGATCAACTTCGGCGATCACCGCGTGTCCTGCTCGACCTCGATCGAGAACCTGCACGCCTACCTGACCGAGACTGAGCGCCTCGGCCGCCACTGGGAGGCCGCGCCCGGGATGCGTGTCCGGCGCCAGGTCTACGAGGAGTTCGTCGACGATCCCGAGGGGCAGCTGCGTGAGCTGCTGGCCTTCCTCGGGCTGCCCTGGCACCCGGACTGCCTGCGCTTCGCCGACCGGGAATCACCGTGCAGGACGGCGAGCAGCCAGCAGGTGCGCGAGCCCCTGAACCGGCGCGGAATCGGCCGTTGGAAGCCCTACGCACCTTTCCTGGGCCCGTTGACTCAAGCCAAGCGCTGATCGAGCCGAGGAGCCCAGCGTTCCCCCACGACGATGGCGATCCCCAAGCAAAGCACGGACACCCTGCAGGCCCCCGCCCAGCTGGTCCGCGCAGCCCGTGAGCGGGCCGCCGCGCATGACCCCGAAGGCGCGGTGGAGCTGCTCGTCCAGGCCATCGGCCAGCGGCGGGATCTCCCGCTGGCCTGGTGGAGCCTCGGGCAGGTGCTCGAGTCCCTAGGACGTTGGGTCGAGGCCTCACGCGCCTACGAGCAAGCGGCGCAGCTGCGCTCGAGCGACGCGCACGTGCAGCGCGACTACGGCCGCGCGTTGGTCAAGGTGGGACGACTCGAGGAGGCCGTGCGCCGCCTGCGCCGCGCGGCCAGCCTCGCGCCCCGCTCCGCCGAGTGCCAGGACCTGCTCGGACTCGCCTATCACGCCAGCGGCCGTCGCGCGGAAGCGCGCATGGCGTACCGTCGCGCGATCGAGCTCGACCCCACGCGGGCGAGCGCGCACCATCACCTCGGGCTGCTGCTCGCCGAACGCGGGGAGATGCAGCCGGCCCTGGAGCACCTGCGCCAGGCGACCGAGCTCGCGCCCGAGCGACCGATCTATCACCGCGAGCTCGCGCGGGCGTCCCTGCGCGGCAAGAACGTTTCGCTCGCGCGCCTCGCCGCGTCGCGCGCGCTCCAGCATGACCCGGACGACCCGGTCGCGCACCTGGTGATGGGCTGGACCCACGAGATGGCGGGCGACAGGTCGGCCTCGGTCACCAGCTACCGGCGCGCCCTCGACCTCGACCCGCACCTGTCCGGCCCGTACTACAAGCTGGCGCGCCTCGGGGAGCTCGAGGACCTGGACGGCATCGCGCGCGAGCTCGAGCGCCCCGGCCGCTCGACCCTCGAGCGCAGCGAGCTCTACTTCGCGCGCGCGGAGATCCTGAACCGGAAGGACAAGCCGGACCAGGCCTGGCGCGCCTGGTCCCAGGGCAACGCGGAGAACTCGAGCGCGATCTCCTACGACCGCGCGGGCCACCGGGACCTCGTCGAGCGCATCATCCGCGCGACGCCGGCGGAGCTGTTCCAGGGCAGCCGCGGCATGGGCGACCCGAACCGGATGCCGGCCTTCATCGTCGGCATGCCGCGCAGCGGCACCTCGCTGATCGAGCAGCTCCTGGCCGTACACCCCCAGATCCTGCCCCTGGGCGAGCACACCGGCGTGCACGACCTCGGACGCGCCCTGCGCCGCTACACCGACGCGCAGCGCGAGTTCCCGGAGGGGTTGGCGGACCTCGAGCGGGACGACGCGGTGCGCATGGCCTCCGACTACCTGCGCTCGTTCGAGAAGCCCGCAGGGGACTTCGAGCGCATCGTCGACAAGGCTCCGGGGAACTTTCACTACCTCGGCCTGATCGCGATGATGCTGCCGAACGCCTGCGTCATCCACGTCAAGCGCGACCCGCTCGACACCTGCGTCTCGAACTGGACGACCAACTACGGCCAGCAGCGCTGCGTCTTCGCCAGCGACCTCGACGACCTCGCGGACTACTACGAGGACTACCAGCGCCTGATGGAGCACTGGGCGCGCGTCCTGCCGATCCGCGTGCACGAGCTCGAGTACGAGGCGTTTGTCGCCGATCCCGGCGGCGAGGCGAGCAAGCTGCACCAGTTCCTCGACGTGCCCTGGAACCCGGCCTGCCTCGACTTCCATCGCTCGAAGCGCGACGTGCTGACCGCCAGCGCGCTGCAGGTGCGTCAGCCGGTACACCGCCGCTCGGTGGGCCGCTGGCGCAAGTTCGAGTCGCACCTGGGCCCGCTGCTGCGGCTGCGCGGGTAACCAGCCCTGTTGGTGTCTGGCGTGGCGTGAGCCTCAGAATCCGACCCTGACCACGTTGCAGGGTGCATCAGGGTTCAAGTCGAGCCCTACTCCGTGATCCGGCTCCGTGAACAGGCCTTCTTCGCGGTGGAGGGTCAGCCACCTGGCTGATTCTCGAATCCAGAGCAGCGAGGTCTCCTGTTCGGTTGCCTCGTGAACACCGCGGGTCTCCGACCCATCCGCGTGGTACTCACGGATATGGATCCACGGACTACTCCTCCGCAGACCCCGCCCACCAGAGTCCGTCCCAGACCTGGATGCCGTGCGCTGGTCACTCCAGCCCCGTACCGTCAGGGGTAGCTCGATGCCGCCCTCAAACTCGACTCGGAAGGGAGCCTCACGCTCAACCGTGATCGTGATCTCCCCGCCGAGACTCGCCGCCTCGAGGTCCACTTGACTGCTGACGATGTGTTCTCCGCGAACGGAGATGCCGGTCAGGAAGCGCGGGACGCGCTCCAACATGAATTGGCCGTTCACGTCGGTGGAGGTGCGGAACTCGAGCCCGGCCCTGTGCCACGCAGTCGAGAGGGAGGCGACGACCTCGACGTTTGCAACAAGGGCGCCGTTCCAGCCGACGACCCGCCCGTGGAGAGGGTGGAAGGCGTCCGAGCGCTCCCGTAGCAGGGCGTCCTTCGTTCCTGCGGGTACGTCCTCGGAGTAGGCGTAGCTCGTCGCGTCGTCTGCACGGGCCACGACGGTGTAGCTTCGATCCAGGAGGCCCCAGATCTCGAACTCGCCCTCAGGTCCCGTCGTGTTGTGGACCTCCCGCACGGCTCTTGGGTGGGGACGAAGTTCCTGTCAGGGCATGTGGCGTCGATGCCACATGCTCCGGAAGTTCCTCGGAAGGACGAGAGGTGGAACTCGTACCTGCTTGCTGCGTCGTCCGGAGCAGGACGAAGATCAGCGCGGCGCCCGCAAGGGCGAGGAAGAGCAAGCTAGTGCTGCGCGCATTCATGCCGGTTCGTTCGGGTGCTTGAAGCTCGTCGCTCCGAGGCCCCCCCGCACGCCCCCAACACTACCAACTCCTGAGAGTCAGACCCGATCACCCTGACGGCCACACAGCTCACACCCGCCGGATGCGATCGACGCGCAGTCGATCGCGCTCGTCGAACACGAGCCGCTCTGCGACGACGAGCAGCATGGCGGTTCCGAGGGCCACCCCGCTCGCGATCGCGAACAGGATGAACAGCTGGTAGCGAGCCGCGGTCGAGGGATCCTCGCCCGCCAGGAGCTGACCGGTCATCATCCCCGGGATGCTGATCACGCCCACAGCGACCATGCTGTTGAGGATCGGGATCATGCCGCGCCGGCCGGCGTCGCGCAGGACCTCGGCGCTCGCTTGCCGACGGGTCGCGCCGTGCGCGAGCAGGAGCTCGACCCGTCCGCGGTGGACGTCGAAGCCCTCGAGCACGCCGTCGAGGCCCAGGCTGATCCCGTTGAGGGCGTTCCCGAGCACCATCCCGAGCAGCGGCACGGCGTACTGGGGCTGGTACCAGGCGCCGGGCGTGTCGAGCACGACGATCAGGCCGTAGAGGGTCACCGTGAAAGAGCTGACCAACATGACCGCGATGCTGGCGGGGTAGGCGCCGCGCACGCGCCGGGAGCTGCGCCGCACGGCCTCGACGCCGGCGATGGTCGCCATGACGAGCATCATGAACAGGACGGCGGTCGGCCCCTCCGAGCGGAACACCAGGCCGAGCACGAAGCCGAGCAGCGCGAGCTGGACCGTCGCGCGCAGCGCGGCGACCAGTAGACGCTTGCCCAGACCCAGCCGCAGCACGAGGCTGATCGCCGCGTTCGCGAGGATCAGCAGCGCGGCCAACCCGAGGTCGACATTGGTCAGCTCGACGGCGGCGATCATGCCGTTAGCTCTTCGAGGTTCAGCACTTCTGCGCCGAGCCGCGCGGCAAGCTCCGCGGAGTGGCTGACCCACAGCACCGCACCACCCTGCGCGGCAAAGGCGAGCACGCGCTCTTCCGCTGCGCGCGCTGCGGCCGCGTCGAGGGCGGAGGTCACCTCGTCCAGCAGCAAGACCTCGGGCCCGCCGAGCAGGCTGCGATGCAGGGCCAGGCGTTGGGCTTCCCCGCCGGACAGGAGTGCTGCATCGGCCCCGGGGTCGAGCCCGGGCACGTGAGTGGCCGTCGCGTCGCACACGGCCGCGATCGCCGCGACGTTCTCGGAGACGGTGCCCACGAGACGCGGT
>JAQBVH010000140.1 GCA_027623615.1 Planctomycetota bacterium
CGCCTGCAAACCCTGCTCAGCCCGATCACCTCGGGCTTGGTGGAGGTGCGCCGTGAGCTCGATGCGATGCTGCAGGGGGACTCGCCCGCGCTGGCCGACATGCTCGAGCACCTGACGAGCTTTCAGGGCAAGCGCCTGCGAGCGGCGCTCGTGCTCCTGAGCGGCATGGCGACCGGCAACGAGAGCCCGGAGCTGCCCGCGGTCGCCTCGATCGTCGAAGCGATCCACCTGGCCACGTTGGTGCACGACGACGTGCTCGACGGCGCGGACACCCGCCGCCGCGTCGCGAGCGTGAACACCCGCTGGGACAACCAGTCGGCGGTGCTGCTCGGGGACCTGCTCTACTCCCGCGCCTTCGATCGCTCGACCCGGCTCGAGTCGAGGCTCGCGAGCCAGGTCCTGTCTCGAACCACACAGGTCATCTGCGAGGGAGAGATCGTGCAGGCCGCCAGCCGCTATGACTTCGAGATGACACCCGAGGCGTACGAGGGGATCGCCGGCGCCAAGACAGCTGCCCTGTATGGGACGGCGTGTGAGCTCGGGGCACGCTATCCGGCTGGGGAGGCCCGGGCCGGGACCGCCATGGCCGACTTCGGCTGGCGGGTGGGCCTCGCGTTCCAGATCGTCGATGACGTGCTCGACGTGGTCGGCGACGCCCAGGTCGTGGGCAAGAGCATCGGGAACGACGTGGAGGACGGCAAGGTGACCCTGCCCGTGCTGTTCAGCTACGGCCAGGCGGACGAGGCCCAGCGCGAGGCGATCCGTGATGCCTTCACGCGCCCGGACTGGGCTGGTTCGCGGGCTGCGCGACTGCGCGAGGTGTGCGACCTCGAGCCTGGCGTCGAGCACGCCATGGGCCGGGCCGCGGAGCTCGTCGAGGGGGCGATGCAGATTCTGGTCACGCTCCCGCGGTCGGCGGCACGTGAGACCCTGGAACAGCTGGGCGGATTCGTGTTGGAGCGGAACTGGTGATGACGATCAAGCAAGGACTTCGAAGCGCAGCCTTGGCGGGGCTCCTCCTGGCAAGCTGTGGGCAGCCCAGCGGGCCGGGGACGCTCGCGCCGCGGAAAGAGAGGGCGGCGCGACCCGCGGCGCTCGTGCCCGAGCTGCTCTTCCGGGACTTCCCGGCCCTCGCCACGAGTCCCTGGATGCGCCACCACGGGATCATCGACGATGCGTACTTCGGGGAGGTCCACGCGCGCTACCCCGACCTCCTCGACCGCCATCCGGAGCTCGGGCGCTCGAACCCGGCCTTCCTCGCCTACGTCGCGCGGGCGGAGGCCTCGGCCGCGCCGCCCCCGGCGCCGCCGATGCCGGAGATGGAGTTGATGCGCTCGCTGTTCGCCTACGACCTACCCCAGGGTTGGGAAGCTCTCCCGGGCGACTCGGTGCGTCTGTTCAACCTTCGGCCGGCCGGGGACCCGGACGCCGAGTGCTCGTTCGCGATGCTGCCGAGCGATGGTGGCGGGGTCACACCCAACGTCAACCGCTGGCGGGACCAGATGGGGCTGGGTCCCATCACGGAGCAGGAGGCCATGGCGCTGCCCACCCGCACGTGGTTCAAGACCGGGGGCGCGGCCGTCCTCGAGGCTGTGGTGGTCGACCTGCAGGGGGTGTACACGGCGATGGGCGGCTCGCCCCGGTCCGACCAGCGCATGCTGGGCCTGATCTCGATGACGCCCTTCGGCGCCCTGTTCGTGAAGATGACCGGGCCTGCCTCGGTCGTCGAAGACGAACGGGAGCGCTTCTTCGCGTTCTGCGACTCCGTGCGCATCAGCGACGAGGCGAGCGCGCTCCAGGCGGCGCAGGGCGCTGGCCCGGAGATCGGCCCCTCGGCGGGGGCGGCCGGGGGCGCGGCGATCGACCGCGACTCGCTGACCTGGACGGTCCCCGCGGGCTGGACGGATCAGGGACCGCGTACCATGCGCCACGTCAGCTACCAGGCGGCGCCATCCACCGACGCCTACCTGGCTTTCGCGAGCGGGGACCGGCTCGACAACTACAACCGCTGGTGCGATCAGGTCGGAGCCCAGCGGATCACGGCGGCGGACCTCGCTGCCCTGCCAACGGTCACGATCCTCGGACAGGAGTGCCCGCTGCTCGAGGTGGCCGGCACCTACCGCGGGATGGGCAACGTCAACATCCCGGACGCGACGCTGGTCGGGGCCAGGTGCAACCTCCAAGGGGAAGCCCTCTTCGTGAAGATGATTGGCCCGACCGCCGAGGTGGCGGCGACGATGGCGACCTTCCTGGCCTTCTGCGACTCGATCGGGAGCAAGTGATGGGAGCCGAGACCAAGACCCAACCGGCGTCGCCCGCCGCGAGCGCGGATTCCTCGCAGGACCCCAGCCGCCAGGGGAGGGTGGCCGCGTTCCTGCGTGGCAAGAATCCCGTGGTGCGCGTCCTGGGCTCCTTCGGCCTGGCCTGCGGGCTCCTGATGTGCTTGTTCGTGCTGACCCTGGCAGCGACCTTCACCTACAAGGACATCGGTGAGGCCGGGGTGAAGCAGGCGTTCTTCATCCCCTGGATCGCCTGGCTGCGCGGCCTGCCGTTCCCGGGCGGGTCGCTGGTGTTTACCCTGCTGGGCGTCAACCTCTTCGTCGGGGGACTCGTCCGCATCCGCTGGCGCTGGCGCAACGCGGGCATCATCGTCGCCCACCTGGGGATCGTCTTCCTCGCGGCGGCCGGCGTGGTCAATCACGTCACGTCGGACTACGGGGCGATGAAGATCTACGAGGGCCAGACCCTGAGCACCTACCGGGACTACACCCTGGTCGAGGTGACCGTCTGGGACGCAACCGTCGAGCGTGACGTGCCCGAGCTCGTGATCGACAACGACGACGTGCGCAGCTGCGCGGAGCAGGGCCGGATCTTCTCTTCGGAGGACCTGCCCTTCGACATCGAGCTGAGCAGCTTCCTGCCGAACTGCCGGGCGTGGTTCTGGAACGAGAACGAGCCCGCGTTCAAGAAGACCGGCCCGGTCGTCAACCACTTTGCCCTCGAGCGGCTCCCCGACGAGGGCGACCCCCACACCAAGAACCCGGGCATCGTCGCCCGTGTGACGATCGACGCGGAGACGGAGGCCCCGCTGACGCAGACCGCGCTCCTGACGTCGCGGGACGCCTGCGCCTTCACCGTGCTGGCCGGTGGCAAGCCCTGGGCGATCCACCTGCACCACGAGCGGCACGCGCTGCCCTTCTCGATCACCCTGCACGACGTGGTCCGAGAAGACCACCCAGGAACGAACACCCCGCGCATCTACAAGAGCGACGTGACCTACACGCTCGCTGGTCGTTCGCAGGAGCGCAAGATCACCATGAATCAGCCCCTGCGCGAGGAGGGACACGTGCTCTTCCAGAACCAGTGGGGGGTCGAGGGCCAGGGAGACCAGCGCCGTGAGTGGAGCGGGCTGTCCGTCACGAGCAACCCCTCGGACCAGTGGCCGAAGTACTCGACCTTCGTGATCGGGTTCGGCCTGCTCTACACGTTCCTCTTCCGACTGTTCAAGTACGCGGGATCCCAGGCACGCGGCCGCCGCCGCGCCCAGGAGGCGTGAGATGAAGACCTTCCTCTACCTGCCCCTCACCCTGATCGCCCTGTTCGGCCTGGCCGGCTGCGCCGGAGACGCTGGGGAGGTGCCCGCGAGCTTCGTCCGCACCCACAAGTGGGACAAGGACACCCAGCGCCTGGCCGGGACGCTCCCGGTGCTCCAGGCCGGTCGCGTCAAGCCGCTGGAGACCTTCGCTGGTTTCCTGATGCTGCGCCTCAACGGCAAGCGCAGCCTGAAGCTGCCGAACGGCGAGAAGCTCGAGCCGATGGGCTTCCTGCTCGACTGCCTCTTCTTCCCCGAGCAGGCGCGCGACTACCCCTGCTTCTCCGTCCCGAACAGCGAGGTGCTCGACGCGATCGAGATCGACAGCGAGAAGCGCGCGGACCGCTACAGCTACCGCGATCTGCAGCCCGGGTTGCCGAAGCTCTTCAGCCTCTACGACAGCATCGACTGGGACCACCAGTCCCTGGTCGACAAGCAGGTCGCGGCCCTGAGGAACAGCGTCACTTCGTTCCAGGAGGTGGCCACTGCCTTCGACCTGATGCGCATCGAGGTCGAGATGCCCGAGGGCATCTTCTCCGATGTCTTCGGCGCCGGGAGCCACAAGGGCATCGCGTTCCTCTACGAGGGTTGGGGCGATTTCCTCGCGCGCTACGCATCGATGACCAAGCAGGAGAGGGTCAGCGTTCCGAGGAGCTTCGGCGAGCTCGTCGATCGGCTCCGGCCCCACCTGAAGGACGGCCGGAACGCGCCGACGATCTTCCCGCCCGAGACGACCGTCGCCGAGACGGAAGTCTGGCTGAATCCCGCGGACGCAACGTACGTCGCGCTGATCGAGGGGCGGCTGCCCTACGCGGGGCTCACGGAGTGGGTCGGGCACATCGAGGCCATGGACGCCGCGCGCAACGACCCCACGACCTTCCGCGCGGAGCTGCTCGCCCTGCGGGACGGGGTGCGCGCCGAGGCCCGGCGCCGCGGTGAGTACGGCAAGATCGCCTCGGAGGTCGCCCTCTACGACGCGAAGCTGGTCCTGCGTGCGCTGGTGCTGTTCCTGGCTGCGTTCGTGCTGGTCGCCTTCGCCTGGATCGTGCCCAAGCGCAAGTGGCTCACGCGGGGCGCGCTCACCTTCGCCGTGCTCGGGACGATCGGCGTCGTGACCGCGGTCACCTGGCGCGCCATCCTGCGTGAGCGCCCACCGGTCGTGAACCTGTACGACACGATCCTGTTCATCACGGGCGGGGCCTGCCTCATCAGTCTGGTGATCGAGGGCCTGACGCGGCGTGGCCTGGGCCTCTCGCTGGCGCCGATCCTCGGGGCCATGGGGATGTTCCTCGCGTTCAGGTACGAGGTGAAGGACGCCACCATGAAGGGGGACACCATGGAGCAGCTCCAGGCCGTCCTCGACACGAACTTCTGGCTGGCGACCCACGTAACGACGATCACCCTCGGGTATGCGGCCGGGCTGCTCGCAGCGGTGGCCTCGCTCGGGTGGATCGTGATGAAGACGCTCGACGTCTTCGGCGGGGCGCGGCTGAACGTGCCGTGGCGCGGGAACCGCGGGCTCTATCGCGAGTACACGAAGATCGTCTACGGCATCATCTGCTTCGGTCTGCTGCTCTCGACCGTGGGCACGATCCTGGGCGGGGTGTGGGGCAACGAGTCCTGGGGCCGCTTCTGGGGTTGGGACCCCAAGGAGAACGGGGCCCTCCTGATCTGCCTCAGCCAGCTCGTGATCCTCCACGCGCGCATGGGCGGCTACATCAAGCAGCACGGGCTCCACGCAGCGAGCTGCCTCTCCGCCTGCGTGGTGCTCTTCAGCTGGTGGGGGGTCAACGAGCTCGAGGCGGGTCTGCACTCGTACGGCCGTACGGAGGGGGTCAGCTTCTACCTGTCGATCGGCTACGGCCTCCTGGGCGGCATGGCTGTCCTGGTCGGGATGCTCTCGCTGATCGAGGCGTCGCAGCAGCGAGCCTCCCTCTCCGGCGGAGCCAAGCAGGTGGTGGAGGTCGTGGTCAAGCCCAAGGACACCGGCCGCTAGACCCAGCTCCTGGGCAGGGCCGGCGCGCGCCGTTGCCACGCGCCGGCCACGGCTCGCGGGGCGGCGCGTGGGTCACTGCAGCCAGGGACTGCGCCTGCGTGGTTCCTCTGCCCGCCGACCTTGGTAGCCTGTCCGCCATGACCGAAGTCACCGGCAGGATCCTGGACGGGAAGGCGACCGCGGCCGCCGTGCGTGAGGACGTGGGCGCGGCCGCGGCGCAGCTGATCGAGGCCCACGGGGTCACGCCCGGGCTGGCCGTGATCCTCGTCGGGGTGGACCCCGCGAGCGAGGTCTACGTGCGCAACAAGGACAGGGACGCCAGCCAGGCGGGCTTCCATGCGCAGACGATCAAACTTCCGGCCGGGACGGCCCAGGCCGATTTGATCGCCGAGGTCGAGCGGCTCAACGCCGACGCCTCGGTGCACGGCATCCTGGTGCAGCTGCCGCTCCCGGGGGGCCTCGACCAGGCAGCGATCGTGCCGCGCATCGCGCCCTCGAAGGACGTCGACGGCCTGACGCCGGCCAGCGTCGCCGCGCTCGTGACCGGGCAGCCCGGGCACCGACCCTGCACGCCCTCGGGGTGTGTCGAGCTGATGCGCCGCGCGGGCCTCGAGCTCTCCGGCAGGCACGTGGTCATCGTCGGTCGCTCCCAGCTCGTGGGGAAGCCGATGGTCCAGCTGGCGCTAGAGCAGAACGCGACCGCCACCATCTGCCACAGCCGCACCCAGGACCTCGCGGGCCACTGCCGTCGTGCGGACGTCCTCGTGGCCGCAGTCGGCGTCCCCAAGCTCGTCAAGGGCGACTGGATCAAGCCCGGCGCGGTGGTGCTCGACGTGGGCATCAACCGCGGTGAGGACGGCAAGCTGGTGGGGGACGTCGACTTCGAGGCGGCCCGGCAGAACGCCGGCTGGATCACTCCGGTTCCGGGCGGGATCGGGCCGATGACTCGAGCGATGTTGCTCGTGAATACCCTGGCCAGCGCCGCGCGCAGCGCGGGCACCGACCTGAAGGCCCTCGGGCTCTCGGGCTAGGCCAGCAGTTCTGACCGGGCGTTGGATCAATGACGTACCAGGACTCCTTCGGCGGACCGCAGATGCGGATTGCGGCGCCGCGCATGACGCCAGTCGTGCGCTGGCTGTTGATCGCCAACGTCGCCGTGTTCCTGTTGCAGCTGCTGCTGAGCCTGATCACGCCCGGGACGCTCGCCGGCTTCAATCGGATCTTCGGTCTCCACACGGCCTGGTGGGGCCAGTTCTTCTTCCCGCTGTGGCAGCTCGGGACCTACGGGTTCCTGCACGGCGGCTTCTCGCACATCTTCTTCAACATGCTGTCCCTGTACTTCTTCGGGACGATGTTGGAGGGGATCATCGGCAGTCGACGGCTGGCCGTCTTCTACGCAGCAGCGATAGTCCTGGGTGCGCTCCTGCATCTGTTGGCCGAGCTCACCTGGGGGAGCGGAGCCTCGGCGATCGGCGCCTCCGGCGGCACGATGGCCATCCTGATCGCGATGGCGGTCATGCGGCCGCATACCCAGGTCTACGTGCTGCTCTTCCCCGTCCAGCTCTGGATCCTCGCGAGCGTCTTCGCCTTCCTGGACTTCTTCCGGTTGGCACAGGACCTGCGCTATGGAGAGAGCGGGAACGTCGCCTACATGGCCCACGTCGGCGGCATCCTGCTCGGGTTCTTCGCCGTCAAGAAGGGCTGGATTTGGAAGGACCCGATCGAGGCCCGGGGGCGCAGGCAGGAGCTCAAGGCCGGCCTGCGCGCCCACGAGGACGACGTGCGCATGGACGAGCTCCTGGCAAAGATCTCGCGCGAGGGAATGAACTCCATCAGCAAGCGCGAGAGGGAGTTCCTCAAGCGCATGTCGAAGCGCGGGTAGCTCCCGGCGCCTCCTGCAACGCCCGGGGACCCGGTTCCCAGGCCCTGCT
>JAQBVH010000141.1 GCA_027623615.1 Planctomycetota bacterium
ATTGACGCTACCCTGCACCCATGCGTGCCGCACTCCTACTCTCCGGATCCCTGGTCCTCGCTTCCCTGATCGCCTTGCCCCTGCTCTCGCAGGACGCTGACCAGCTGCAACCCGTTCGGGTGCGCCTGTTCGACCTCATGGACGAGGCCAGCTGGGAACGGGACGTGGACGCCGAGGTCGCAGCGACCGACAAGACCGTGCTGCGCTACGACTTCGACCAGAGCACCCCGCGAATGTGGTTCGGCGTGCCCGATGATCGCAGCATGGCCTGGCTCTCCGGCCCACCGGGGGTGAACCCGACCCGAGGCCTGACCGGCGGCTCCTTGCAACTCGGACCGGGCATCACCCAGGACTACGGGCGTGCTTGTCTCGTCGTACCCGTCGAGGGCAACACCCGAGTGCACGTGCGTGCGCGCGTTCGGCTCGAGGCCAACCCGAAGTCGGGTGACGCCTCGTCCCGCGAGTGCCTGCGCATCGTCGAGCACTCGCGCGAAGTGACGGATCCGAGCGCCTCGGACCGACGTCGCCCGAGCACGAGCGCACGCGAATCGCGCCGCCACCACCCCTCGGGTTGGGACGTGGTCGAGGCCACGGTGGTCACCAGCTCGCGCACCGCCACGGTCGAGGTGCAGCTCCTGCACCGTACCGGCGACAGCGAAGAGGCCATCACCCGCTTCGACGATCTCGTGATCGAGGTCGAACCGCTCACACCCGACCAGGTCCTCGCGGACCTCACCCGTCGCTACGCGCCTAATGACGGGCAGGAAGCGCGCACACCCTGGCGCCTGCGGGTCGGCCTCGAGGCCGACGTGCGCGACGCGGTGCTGATCAACGCGCCCAACGCCCTGCGCCTGCCGGTGCAGATCCCGACCGCCGATCACAAGCCCCGGCTCCGCCTGCGCGCAGGCGCCCTGCCCGAGACCCGGCGCGTGCCCGGGGACGGCGCGCGGCTCGTGATCGCGTTCCGGGAGGGCGAGACCGAGACGACCCTCCACGAGCTCGAGATCGACGTGCGTCGCGATCGCGAGCAGCGCGGCTGGATTCCGCTGACGATCGACCTGGCCGAGGTCGCGGGGCGCAGGGGCGACCTGATCTTCCGGTCGGTCGACGTCGACGACGAGCCGGACTTCGACCCGCTGCTCGTCGCCACCCCGCGCATCGAGCCGGCCGAGGAGATCCCGCCCGGCTTCAACGTCATGCTGATCGGCGTCGACACCCTGCGCGCCGACAAGATGAGCGCGTTCGGTTATGAGCGCGACACGACGCCGCACCTGAAGGCCATGGCGGACGTGGGCGTGCGCTTCACGCAGTGCCGCAGCCAGGCGCCCTGGACCTTGCCCTCGTTCTCGTCCACCTTGACCTCGCTCTACCCGTCGGTGCACAACGCAGGTCGCGGCGGGCACGACGTATGGACGCCGATCGACCCGACCACCACGTCGCTGGCCGAGGCCCTGTCGCGGGTCGGCTACGAGACGGTCGGCCACGTGGCCAACTTCCTGATCTCGCCGCGCTACGGCCTCGACCAGGGCTTCGAGAGCTACACGACCTCGTTCGGCTTCGAGTCGGCGACCAGCGACGTGCGTATAGTCGCGGACTGGGTCTCGAACCACACGACCACGCCGTGGCTCTACTTCTGGCACATCATGGACCCGCACCTGCCCTACGACACGCCTGACGATCTGCGCACGAGGTTCGCGGACGCGGACTACGCGGGCCAGTTCAGCGGCGGCCGCAAGCCGGTAGTGCCCTTCCAGGTGCTCGACCCGCGACCGGGTCGGCGCTGGTTTACCCACGAGGGTCCGCCGCCCCTGCCCGACCTGACCGCCGAGGACGTGCAGTTCGTCGCGGACTACTACGACGCAGAGATCGCCGAGGTCGACGCGGCGGTCGGCGTGCTGTTCCAGACCCTGCGCGACAGCGGCCAGTGGGAGCGCACGGTGATCGGTTTCGTGGCCGACCACGGCGAGGGCCTGGGAGACCACAACCACTACCACCACGGCTACACCCTCTTCGACGACCAGGTGCACATCCCGCTGCTCCTGCGCGTGCCCGGCAAGCACGAGGGCCTGGTCATCGATCGCCCGGTCGCCGCGATCGACCTCGCCCCGACCCTGCTCGGTGCGCTCGGCCTGCCGCAGCCGAAGAGCTTCATGGGCGTCGACCGCCTGGCGCAGGACGCGCCGCAGGGCGACGCGTTCTTCCTCGAGTACCCCACCTACGACAGCTCCGCCCAGAAGGGCTGGATCAAGGGGCGCTTCAAGTACCTGCACGACCCGGTCTTCCACACCGAGGCCCTGTACGACCTCGTCGCGGACCCGCGCGAGCAGACCAACATCACGGACCAGCACCCCGCCGTCGTCGCCGAGGCCCGCGCGGCCCTCGACGCCTTCCGCTGGGAGCAGCTCCAGATCGGCCGCTATCACCTGCGCGTGCGCGGCAAGCCCGGGCAGAAGCTCGAGCTGAAGGTGACGACGAACGACCTCTTCGACGCGAACTTCAGCGCCAGGCCCCAGGTGCCCGAGCACGACTTTGCGATGGACCTGGCACGCCAGAACCTGACCCTCGCGACGACCCTGACCGAGGGCAACCTCGAGCTGGTCTTCTGGGGCCGCGGCGACGAGTTCACCTTCACGGCGAGCCTCGACGGTCAGCCGTTGAGGCAAGTCGAGATGTGGACGGACGCCGACGTCATGACCCGAGCGCTGCCCGCGAGCATCCCTCGCGTGAGCATCCCCATGGCCCTCAGCGAGGACCAGCGCTGGCCCGATCCGGGCGCGCTGCTGCTCTGGCTCGAGGCGGGCGCGCGCGAGATGCTGCCGGTTGTGAACACTCCCGAGGAGATCGAGGCCCTGCGCGCGCTGGGCTACGCCCGTTGAGCTGGCGGGAGCGCCTGCTCTCGATCGAGGAGGCCAGCGCCGCCATCCCGGACGAGCACACCCGCGCGGCGGTGGCGATCGCCCTGCGCGGCGAGGAGGTGCTGCTCATGCAACGCGCCGAGCGCCCGGGCGACCGCTGGTCCGGCCAGATCAGCCTGCCCGGCGGCCACGCGGAGGCCGTCGACGCGCACCTCGCCGCGACCGCGATCCGCGAGACACGCGAGGAGGTCGGCGTCGACCTCACGAGCGCAGGCAAGCTGCTTGGTGCCCTGGCCCCGATCCAGGCCAAGGTACGCGGCGTCGGCATCGAGACGACGATCCTGCCCGCGGTGTTCGCGGTCGATGCCTCCGCCGACCCGACCTTCGAGCTGGGCCCCGAGGCCTCGGACGCCTTCTGGTTCCCCCTCGACCGGGCCGAACGCGGCGACTTCGACGCCGAGTACCGCTACGAAGGCCGCGGCGTGGTCATGCAGCTGCCGAGCTGGGAGTACGAGTCGTACACGGTGTGGGGACTGACGTACGCGATCCTGCGCGGACTCCTGGACTAGCGTTCGAGAAGAGGCGTGATGGTGGGCGCCATCACCTGTGCCCAGCGCATCGCGCCGAGGTCCGTGGGGTGAGACGCATCGACCGTGCCCTCGCCGTCCTCGCCGAGGAAAGGGGTTACTCAGCCTGCCCACTCGGTGAACTTGGGCCGCATGACCAAGGCCGGCAACGGGACACTCCGTTACGTCCTTGGCGAGTGGGCCATTCGCCTGACGACTCATCATCCAACAGCCAAGGCTTGGGCCGAATCCAGGCATGGCAACGACAAGGCCAAGAAGAAAAAGGTCCGGGTCGCTCTCTCGCGCAAGCTGCTCGTCGGGACGTGGAAGACGATGTGCACCGGTGAGGTCTTCGACCTGCAGCGGTGCCTCGCCACGGCCTGAGCATCGCGATCAGACCCGGACCGACCGAGGTCCACGGATGCGCATCCCTTCCTGCCCGCCCTAGCTTCGAGCTCCTCCTGCGACTGGTGAGCGCGCCCGTACCACACTCCTGGAACCGCCCTCGAGGCGAGCCCGAAGAAGCGAACGGACGGACTCGGTTTCTCCCTGGGGCCTATGGCCCCAGGGAGGACCTGTGCCCTCCCAACAACGACGACGAGCCTAGAACCCGCGAGGAAACCAGAAATGCGGCCTAACCTCTTGCGCCCTTCCAGAAGGGTGGGCGGGGGAGGCGGTGGCACGAGCAGGCAGGCCTGCGCGCGCCCTCTACTCCTCCTCGTCGCCGCCCTTCAGGTAGCCGTTCGCGTCGAGCGCCCTGCGAATCTCATCGGTCAGGTCGGCCGCCACGGCCCCGCCCGGGCGTCGTGAGATCGCGAGCTCGCCGTCCGCCAGGGTCTGCAGGTACTGCTGCCGGAGCTCGGCTCCGCGCCCTGACTTGAACTCGGTCGAAGCCGCCTGCTCGCCGGGGTCGACGCCCAGGTCGTACCAGCGCTCGGGAATCGGCGCGCCGTCCCTCCCGTCGGTCAGGAACTTCCCGCCCTCGACGCGCACCGCGCGCAGCTCGAAGCCGATCGAGTAGAGCTCGGACACCGCCGCGTTCGCGAACTCGACCCGCCCGCTCCTCGTTGCGGGCACGAGGCTGTGCCCCATGCCCGTGTCGAGCTGCGCCAGGTCCGCCAGCTCGAGCAGGGTCGGCGCGAGGTCGATCGCGCGGGTCTGATCCTCGACGACGGTGCCTGACGGCACGCGGCCAGGGCCCCAGAGAACGAAGGGCACGTGCACCACCTCGTCGAACACGGTCTGGCGATGGCCCTTCGTCCCGTGCTCGAAGAACTCGGTGCCGTGGTCCGACGTGATCGCGACCACCGTGTCGTCCTTCACCCCCCAGCGCTCGAGGTCCTCGCGCAGCTTCCCGAGGAAGGTGTCCGTCCAGCCGATCTCGCCGTCGTAGAGCGCGACCAGCTGTTCGAAGTCCGCCGCGGCCATACCCGGCGCGTAGCGCTGATCGTTCCTCGAGAAGCCAGCGCCGTCGACCGGCCCGGTGTACCCCGGGTTGAAGTGGGTGTCCCACGGCGGCGGCGGCGTGAAGTCGTAGTGCACGTCCCACAGGTGCACGAAGGCGAAGAAGGGTCGCTTGCCCGTGCCCGCCATGAACTCGCGCGCCGCGCCGTAGACCGCCTCGTTCGTCACTCCATTGTGGGAGCGCGCGTGGTTGTTCGGGTTGTTGCTCCACGCCTCGACCTTGTCGCCGGGGAAGACCTCGCGGTTCGACTTGTCGCAGTAGACGTACTCGTCGAAGCCCTGCCCGAGCCCGAACACCTCGTGCAGGTACGGGCCGCCGTAGAAGCCGCCCGTCGCGTAGCCCGCGTCCTGGAAGCGCTCGGCCAGCGTGGTGAAACCGGGGTTGAGGGCGGTCCCCGTCGCCTCGACGCAGCCGTGCACCGAGTCGACCGTCGAGGTGAACATCGCCGCGTGGGCGGGCAGGGTCCACGAGGAGCTCGAGACATGCTGCGCGAAGCGCGTGCCCTCGCGCGCGAACTGGTCCAGGTTCGGCGTCGTCTGGCGCTTGTACCCGTAGCAGCCCACGTGATCGGCCCGCAGGGAGTCGATCGAGATCAGGATCACGTTGGGACCGTCGGGGATGCCTTGGTCCTCGCCCCCGCCGTCTCCACACGCGCTGAGGAGGGCAAGGGCGAGGGTCTGGATCACGCGTCGCCGGAACATGGGTGGCATCATCGTCCGCGTACGGCCGACGATGCCACCCGTGAGGCCCTAATCCTTCAGGGTGTAGGTGACTTCGCCAGCTCCGACGCGGACCCGGTCCCGACGACCGTCGAGGCGCAGGAGGTCGTAGTCGCCGGGGGCGACACCCGTCCAGCTCAGGCGGCCCGAGCTCGGCACGTCGCGCCCCTTGCTGAACTGGATCAGGGAGTCCACGTGGGCGCTGACCCCCGCGGGGAGCAGCCAGACGTGCTCGTCGGGCGTGGCGCTCACCACCAGGCTCCCGGTCGGTACCGGCACCGTCTGTGCGCCAGGCATCAAGTCGACCCGCACCAGCAACTGCCCCGTGCTGATCAACCAATAGGAGCCGGGCAGGGCGCGCGGGAACTCCATCGAGCCCTCGACGCAGCCGCGCGAGAGGATCGAGCACTGCTCTTGCTCCCCAAAGACCGAGACGTACCCGTCGAAGCCGGGGATGGTCAGGCTCATCGGCGCGAGCCGGCCGTCGAAGTTGAATGCGAGCTCCTCGCCGACCGCGACCTCGACCTTGGCGCGGTTCCCCGCGACGCCGATCTGGTGCACGCCGGGCTCAACGTCCTCGATCCGGTAGTGTCCCGTCGCGTCCGTGCGGCTCGCGCCGCGGTGGTCGAGCTGCACGGCAACATCCGCCAGCGGCTTGCCGTCAGGAGCGAGGGCCTCCCCGTGGATCGACCCGAGTCCGGACAGGACGAGGACGACTTCACCATCGCTGGAGGCTGTCGCGGCGCCGTGCTCGGGGTGATGGGCGCTCACCGTGGCCGCCGCCGTCATGAGCTCGAAGCGGCCCAGCTCGTCGGTCAGGACGCCGTCCTCGTGGCTCGAGACATAGGGCAGGTACGCGACCCCGCGGCGCAGATCGACCGTGTCACCGGGCGCGACCACGGCGCCCGCGACGGGTAGACCGTCCGCGCCCTGGACGACGCCGACGATGCGCCGCTCCCAGCCGTGGCGCAGGACCAGCGCGCGCTTCTCGCCGGGGAGCATGCGCAGGGTGCGCTCGACCGGCGCGATTCCGGGGGCACGTACCTCGAGCCGGTAGACGGTCGGGTCCAGCTCCTCCTCGGTCAACGGATGAACGGGGAGCGTGAAGACCGCGCGCCCCTCCTCCGCCTGCAGGCTCTCGACGACCGCCTGCCCGCCGCGGAACACGTCGACCTCGTACTCATCGAGGAGCTGCCCATCGCCGAGGGCGCGCACCTCGAGCTCCACCGACGCCGAGGACATGCGCGGGACAACGATCACATGGGATCCGCCGCCCGTCTCGATGCGCGTGGGCTTCAGGTGCCGGAGCGACAGCTGCTCGCCAGGCACGCTCATCAGCTGCACGCTGCCCCGGGCCTCCTCCTCGAAGTGGAACACCGCCCAGCCCTTGTCGTCGGTCACCGCGCTGACCGTCAGGTCCTCCGGATCGCTGACCACATCCTCTCCGGCGTACCCCAAGCCGCCGAGCTGATCTTCGAAGCCCTCCTCCAACCCCTGGCGAGGTGCTGCAGGTTCCTCCGCGGGAGACTCGTCGTGATCCTCGACCTCGAACTCTTCCCATTCGGCCGCGTCGACCGAGGTCGGCTTCTCCACGAGGCCGTCGATCCAGAGCTCGGAGCCTGCGAGGGGCTCCCCGTCCTGGTCCACCACGCGCACGCGCATCCGGTGATCGCCGGTGGTCGCTACCGGATCGATGGCCGCTTCCCGGCGCTCGGACGGCTCTTGAGAGGACACGCCCGCGAGGCCTCCCTCGTCGCGCTCGTATTCCCCATCGACCAGCGCGAGCTGAGGTCCGGCCTCTCCGCCGACGGGCGCAGCGCTCGTGCGCGTGCCCGGCAGGAGGGTCGCCCCGAGCCCGACGCCGAGAAGGGCCACCGCGGCCACCATCCAACCGACGGCGAGCAGC
>JAQBVH010000142.1 GCA_027623615.1 Planctomycetota bacterium
GGCCCTTGGCGCGCGCGCCTCGAGGCAGCGGCCGCCGACGGCAGCGAGCTCGGAGTGAGCGAGACCGGCTGGGTCGAGGAGCCCGGCGCGGAGGAGTTCGCGCGCCTCGCGGCCGACCGCGCCGCGATGGCGCAGCTCGCGCGGCGCACGGGCGGCAAGCTGCTCGCCCCCGAGGACCTCGACGACTTCGCCGCCGGCCTGTCCGAGGCGGAGGTGCCGATCACCGACGAGCGGCTCGACCCCCTCTGGCACCGCTGGTGGGTGTTCCTGCTGGCGCTCTGCTGCTTCTGCGCCGAGTGGGGCGTGCGGAGGTTCCATGGCCTGCCTTGAACTCTTGCTGACGCTCGCGGCGCTCCCCGCGGCCCAGGATCCGCTCCCGCATGCAGCGGCCCCGATGGTCGTGGTCGTGGTCGGCGCGCCTGGCGAGGAGGCCTACCGCGAGGTCTTCCAGGCCACGGCCGAGCGCTGGCGCAGCGCCGCGGAGCAGGGCGGGGCGCAGTACGTGCGCGTCGACCGCGGCGCCGACGACGGGGTGGACGATCGCACGCGCCTGCAGGAGCTCCTGGCCGGCCAACGGACGCCCACGGACGCGCCCCTCTGGCTCGTCCTGATCGGCCACGGCACCTTCGATGGCGAGCGCGCGCGCTTCAACCTGCGCGGCCCGGACGTGCGCGCGCAGGACCTCGCGACCTGGCTCGACGCGGTGCCGCGCCCGCAGGCCGTGCTCGTGTGCGCCTCCTCCTCGGGCCCGTTCGTGAATCGCCTCTCGAAGCTGGGTCGTGTGATCGTGACCGCGACGCGCAGCGGCAGCGAGGTCAGCTACTCGCGCTTCGGCGGGTTCTTGTCGCTGGCGATCGGCTCGATCGAGGCCGACCTCGACGGCGACCGCCAGGTCTCCCTGCTCGAGGCCTTCCGCTTCGCCTCCGCGCGCACGGAGGAGTGGTATGCGGGCGAGGCGCGCCTCGCGAGCGAGCACGCGTTGCTCGACGACAACGGCGACGGCCTCGGCGCCTCGACCCACGCCTTCACGGGCGTCCGGGCGACCCACGCGCCGCCCCAGGGCGACCTGCCCGATGGCACTTGGGCGCACCGCTGGAACCTGATCCCGAGCGCCGCGGAGCGCGCGCTGCCGAGCGAGGTGCGTCAGCAGCGCGACACCCTCGAGGCGCAGATCGAGACGCTGCGCGCGAAGAAGGCTGAGCTGGACCCGGACGCGTACTACGCGGCGCTCGAGGGTCTGATGCTGGAGTTGGCGCGGCTGTACCGGTAGCGAGCGGGGTCCGTGCCCTATCATGCCGCCCGTGATCCCCCGCTCGACCTGGACCCTCTTCGCGCTCACTCTCCTCGCATCACCTGGAATCAGCCAGGAGAGAGAGGACGAGGTCGTGACCTACGCGCTCACGATCGCCTCCGAGGAGATCGCGCCTGCCGGCCGGCCGATCGAGGCGCTGACGATCAACGGCGGCGTGCCAGGTCCGACGCTCGAGTTCACCGAAGGCGACACGGTGCGCATCACGGTGACCAACGCGCTCGAGCGCGAGGAGACCTCGATCCACTGGCACGGACTGCTCGTCCCGAACGCGATGGACGGCGTCCCCTACCTCACGACGCCGCCGATCGAGCCGGGTGAGTCGCGCCTGTTCGAGTTCACGCTGCGCCAGTCGGGGACCTACTGGTACCACTCGCATACGGGCCTCCAGGAGCAGCGCGGCGTCTACGGGTCGATCGTGATCCAGCCGCGCGAGCCCGACGTCGAGGTCGACCGCGAGCACGTCGTCGTGCTCTCCGACTGGACCAACGAGGACCCGACCGAGGTCATGCGCACGCTGATGCGCGGGAGCGAGTGGTACGCCCAGAAGCGGGGCAACGTCCAGTCCCTGCTCGGCGCGTGGCGGCGAGGGAAGCTGAACGAGTTCTTCGCACGCGAGAGGACACGCATGCCCGCCATGGACGTGTCGGACGTGGCCTACGACGCCTTCCTGGCGAACGGGCAGCGCGCGCACCGGTTGGCTGCCGAGCCGGGGGAGCGCGTGCTCCTGCGCGTCATCAACGCAGGGGCCTCGACCTACTTCCACCTCACGAACGCGGCGGGACCCCTCGAGATCGTCGGCAGTGACGGGATCCGGGTGAAGCCGGTGGAGGTGCGCCGGCTGCTCATGGGGATGGCGGAGACCTACGACGTCGTGGTGACGATGCCGGCGAACGGGGACGCCGTCGAGGTGCGCGCGACCGCGCAGGACGTGAGCGGGCACGCCTCGATCCTCCTGGGCGAGGGGCAGCTGCGCCGGGCCGAGGACCCGCCCGCGCCGGACCTCTACACGATGATGGAGGCGGCCAAGGCGGGGATCCAGAGCGTCAACCCCGAGCGCGGTCAGGACGCGGCCGTCGCGGAGCGGCCCTTCGCCCCCTACGCGCTACTGGAGGCCGTGCGGCCCACGACCCTCGTGCGAGAACCTGCGGACGAGGGGCGGGTGCGCAGCCTGACCCTGCGGCTGACCGGTGACATGCGCCGGTACATCTGGAGCATCAACGGCAAGACCCTCGCGGAGGAGCGAGCGATCCCGATCGCGTCCGGGGAGATCCTGCGCATCGAGCTGGTCAACGACACGATGATGCATCACCCGATGCACCTGCACGGACACTTCTTCCGCGTGCTGAATGGCAAGGGTGACACGGCACCGCTCAAGCACACCGTCGACGTGCCGCCGATGGGCAAGCGCGTGATCGAGTGGGTCGCCGACGAGGAGCCGGCCGACTGGTTCTTCCACTGCCACCTGCTCTACCACATGGACGCAGGCATGGCGCGCGTCTTCAGCTACCGCGAGCAGGGTCCCGACCACGAGCCGTCGCTGGATCCGAAGCTCTTGAACCCGCGCTTCTTCCTCGTGGACGGGAGCATCAGCAGCCACATGACCATGGGGCGCGCGGCGCTGATGCAGGGGCGCAACGACTTCCTGCTGCGCTGGGACGCGGGCCTCGACGCCGACGAGCACGAGGACCGCGAGGTCGATCTCGCCTGGTCGCGCTACCTCGGCATGAACCTCTCCACGATCGCGGGGTATCGCTTCACGAACGTGCACGGCGCCGAGGATCGGTTCTTTGCGGGCGTGCGCTACCGGCTGCCCTACCTGGTCCTGGCCGAGCTCACCCTGGACGACGAGGGGGACCTGCGCCTCGGGTTGGACAAGGAGTACATGCTCACCGACCGCCTGGGCGCGTTCGGGATGCTGGAGTACGACACCAACACCCGCGAGGAGTGGGAAACCGGCCTCGAGTGGACCATGACCAAGTCCTTCGGCCTGGTCACCAGCTATCATTCCGAGCACGGCGGCGGCATCGGCCTGACCTTTTCCTTCTGAAATCGAGACCCATGAAGATCCTGACCCTCCTGCTCATGACCCTGGCCGCCTGCAACTCGGCCCCGAAGAAGAACGCCGCCGTGCCCTACACCGGCGACACCTGCATCGTCATGGACAGCAAGCTCGGCTCGATGGGTGACCCGATCGTGAAGGTCTACGACGGCCGCGAGGTCAAGTTCTGCTGCGAACCCTGCGTCGAGGAGTTCGAAGCCGATCCGGAGTTCTACTTCGCCGAGCTGGACAAGCGGGGGAAGTAGGGCCCGACGCTTGCGCTGCGCGAGGCCTACTCGGCCCGCGCCGCCTCGAGCAGGTCTTGGGCGCCGCCCTCGACCAGCCGCGCCGCCAGGTCGTGGCCAAGTCGTACCGGGTCGGCCAGGTCACCGGTAACCTGTCCGCGCACATGATCCGTACCGTCGACCGAGAGGACGACGCCGTCGAGGGTCAGTCGGTGTCCCTCGATCACCGCGTGGCCGCCTACCGGCACGCTGCAGCCGCCCCGCAGGGCGGACAGGAACGCGCGCTCGCATTGGGCGAGGTGCCAATCGTTGTCGCCGCGGAAGGAAGCGAGCAACGCGTAGGTCTTCTCGTCGTCCACGCGGCACGTCAGGCCGACTAGGCCCTGACCGACGGCGGGGACGAAGTCCTGCTTGGGCAGGACGTCGGCGATGTGCTGCTCGAGGCCGAGGCGCACGAGGCCCGCGCGGGCCATGCAAAGGGCGTCCGCGTCGCCACGCGCGAGCTTCTCGAGGCGCGTGTCGACGTTGCCCCGCATCTCCACGCACACGAGGTCCGGGCGCCTGCGCAGGAGCATCGCGCGCCGACGCAGGGAGCCCGTTGCGACGCGGCCCCCCTCGGGGAGCGAGGCCAGCGTGGCGCCGACGAGCACGTCCTCGACCGGGCCGCGCGGGAGCACGCCCGCCAGGACGACGCCGTCCTGCAGCTGGGTGGTCAGGTCCTTGAGGCTGTGCACCCCGACCTGCGCGCGGCCGTCGAGCACGGCGCGGTCGACCTCGACCGTGAAGATGCCGATGCGGCCGAAGCGCGCCAATGCAGTCGTCTGGTCAGCGTCGCCGGAGGACTTGACGATCAACGCTTCGGCCGAAGCGTCGCAGCGCTCGGCGAGCAGGTCACGCGTGGCGTGGGCCTGCCAGAGGGCGAGCTGGCTGCCGCGGGTGGCGAGGTGCAGGGTCACCGGTCCTCCAGGAAGCGTTCGTACTCGCGGCTCAGGGCCTCGGCCGAGCGGGAGTGGCGCGCGCCCTCCTTCATCTGCTCGAGGGCCAGGTCGAGCAGACGCCTGCCCAGCTCGTGAGCCAGCTCGAGCTCGCGCGGGGTGGCCTGTCCCCCTGTGACCCGGTCGAGGACCTCCTCGCGCAGACCCTCGAAGCGCGTGTGCAGGGTCGCGATCGCCGGCGAGAACGAGGCGTAGGTGCGCAGGGCCAGGAACTTGTGCACCTCGGCCACCAGGATGTCCGAGGCCGCGCGCGACGCGTCGCCGCGTGCGTCACGGTTGCGCTCGACGACGGGCTGGAGGTCATCGAGGTCATAGACGAGCGTGCCCTTCAGTTCGCTCAGCGTGGGGTCGACCGCGCGGGGCACGGACAGGTCGATGATCAGGAGGGGCTGGTCGCGACGCTTGAGCTTGCGCGGGTCGAGCGTTTCGTGAGCGATCAGGCCGGGCGCGCCGTCGACGCAGACGACCAGGATGTCCGCCCTGTCCGAGGCCTCGGCCAGCTGCTCGAGGCCCCAGGCCTGGCCGCCGAACTCGCGCGCGGCGTCCTCTGCCCGCGACAACGTGCGGTTCGCGAAGTCGAGACCAGCGATGCCCGAGTCGCGCAGGTGCCTGGCGACCAACAGGCCCGTCTCGCCGGCGCCCACGACCAGGGCGTGGTTGTCCTTGAAGTCTCCGAACGCGTGGTGAGCCACGTCGACCGCGACGCGGGCGACCGACAGCGTGCCCTGTCCGAGCTCGGTCTCGTTGCGCACGCGCTTGCCCGCCTCGAGGGCGCACCTGCCGAGCGGCTCGAGGGCCTTGCCCAGCGTGCCTGCGTCCCGCGCGGCCTCGAAGGCGCGCTTGATCTGCGCTTGAATCTCGCCCTCGCCGAGCACGAGGCTGTCGAGACCGGCGGTCACGCGCAGCAGGTGCAGGATGGCCTGCAGTCCGCGGTAGACGTAGAGGTGCTCGTCGTCGAGGTTGCGAAACAGCCGGCGCTTGAGCTCCGGAAGCGGGTCGCTGCCGGAGCTCGACGCCAGCACCTCGGTGCGATTGCAGGTCGACAGGGCGACCACCTCGTCAATGCTGTCGGCGGCGGCCAGCTCGGCCAGACAGCCGGGCAGATCCTCGGGGCGGATCGCGTAGCGCTCGCGCACGTCGACCGCCGCGGTGCGGTGGGACAGACCCACCAGGCAGAGCTCCGTGACGCCGTCCATCAGCCGACCACGTGGAATGGGACCGCGGGCAGGAAGGTGAGCCCGATCGTGATCAGCAGGACCACCAGGCCGGCGATCGCGGCGACCGACGCGTGGCGCGCGCTGATGCCGGGGATGTGCTTCGAGAAGGCGATCAGCCCGAAGTGGATCCAGATCGCGATCGTCAGCAGGACCGAGGGGTCCGTGTAGCCGAACCCGTCGATGCCGCGGGCGTGGGCCAGGCCGATGCCGAGGTTCAGGCCGGCGGCGAGCATCACGAAGCCGAACAGGGCGGCACGCCGGTTGAGGCGCACGAGCTGCTCGAGGTCCGGGAGCTCGCGGTAGACCGGGCCGAAGCGCTTGCCGCGCATCTGGCGCAGGAGCCACAGGTGCAGCACACCGAAGAGACCGCTCAGGATCACAGCGGCCGAGGCCAGGGTCACCGTGACGACGTGCACGATGCCGAAGGAGTCCACCGGCGGCAGCGGCACGGCGCGCACCGGGCCGAAGGCCGAGGCCGCGGTCTGCAAGAGAGCGACGGTCAGGAAGACCACCGCGCCCACGGAGGCGACGCGGTCGCGCACGTTCATCAAGGCGAAGAGCGCGGCAACCACGAAGCTGGTCGCCGAGACGGTCACCCAGACGCCGCTGACGGGGAAGGTGCCCGCGACCATCCCTCGCCCGACCAGCATGCCCCCGTGGAGCAGCAGGGTGAGCGCCAGGGCGATGCGGCGCAGCCTCGCTGCGGAGGCGGGTTGGCGCTCGCCGGCGAAGGCCATGCCAAAGAGCACCGCCGTGACCAGATAGGCGGTCGGCAGGAGGACCGTCGCGGCCTGGACGAAGCCGTTCACCGCGCGGCCTCCGTGATCCTGGCGCCCGTCAACGCAGCCGCGACGCGGCGCCCGCGGGCGAGGCAGTCCTCGACCGAGACACCACCTTCCCAGTTGCCGGCCAGGAACAGGCCCGGGTACCGCCCGCGGGCGGCGGCGACCAGGCGCGCGGCGCGCGGGGCGTGGCCGACGCCGTAGCGCGGGATGACGTCGTTCCAGCGCACGACCTCGTGGACCGGGGCGTTCGGCCGCGTGCCGAGCGCGCGGCGCAGGTCCTCGCATGCGACCTCGACCGGGTCGTCGCCCGCGAGGTCGTCGCTGCGATAGATGGCCGTGATCGAGTCGCGACCCTCGGGTGCGCGACCCTCGAACTGGCGTGACGGAAAGAGCACGCCGAGGGCGCGCGGGGCGTCGGCGCCCGTCTCGTCCGGCGGGACGAGGAAGCCGAAGCCCTCCGGGAGGGGCGCGCTGTCGAGGCCGAGGTGCACCACGGTCACCGAAGCGTGCGGCAACTGGGCCAGGAGGGAAAGGTCGAGCTCCTCCAGGAGCGCTGCGCAGACCTGGGCGGTCGCGCGGGCGGGAAGGGCGACGACCAGCTGGGCGGCCGAGTGGGTCTCGCCCGAGGCGAGGCGCACCTCGAAGCCGCCCGGAGTGCGCCGCACCTCCTCGGCGCGGGCGTTGAGTTGGAGCTGACCCTCGAGCTCGCTCGCGAGGGCCGCGGGCAACTTCCCGAGCCCGCCGCGCAGCGAGAGCAGGTCGCTGCGCCTGCACTCGGGACCGGGCAACGGATCACCGGGCGCTGCGCGGCGCGCCTTGGCGGCGGCGCGCAGGCCGCGCACGAGGCCGCCGTGATCCTGCACCAGGTCCCACAGGCG
>JAQBVH010000143.1 GCA_027623615.1 Planctomycetota bacterium
GTCCCGAGCCGGCCCCGCTGGTGCGCTCTCCCCTGCGCGGGGAGGTCTCGCGTCGTGGCGTCCTGCTGACCGGCTGGCTCGCCCTGACCGCCGGTACGGCCGCGATGGTCGGCGCGATGACGCGCTTCATGTTCCCGAACGTGCTGTTCGACCCGCCCCAGGAGTTCAAGGCGGGCTTCCCAGCGGAGTACGTGGTCGACGCGGTCGACACGCGCTACAAGGCCTCGCACGGTGTTTGGATCGTGCGCGAAGGCACCGGATTCTACGTGCTCTCGACCGTCTGCACGCACCTGGGTTGCACCCCGAACTGGCTCTCCGCAGACGAGAAGTTCAAGTGCCCTTGCCACGGCTCCGGATTCGTGAAGACCGGCGTCAACGTCGAGGGTCCGGCGCCCCGCCCCCTCGAGCGCTACAAGGTGACGATGGCCGAGGACGGTCAGCTGCTCATCGACAAGAACACGAAGTACCAACAGGAAAAGGGCCAGTGGGGCCTGCCTGGCTCTTACCTGGCCTACGTCGGCTGATCCCCGCCGGATCGTCAATCCTCCCAGCCGCTCGATGGACAAGCTCCTCAAGTACATCACGGGTTCGCAGCTCTGGCGCTCGGTATTCCGGCACGGTTATCCGGACACGCCGCGCAACCGGACGCTCGCCGTGCTCTCGAACGTGGTCCTGCACCTGCACCCGGTCAAGGTGCGTCGGAGCGGCATTCGCCTCTCCTACACCTGGTGCATGGGCGGCCTCACGTTCTTCCTCTTCCTGATCGAGACCATCACGGGCCTGCTCCTGATGTTCTATTACCGGCCCACCGCGGAGCTGGCGTACCAGGACATCTTCGCCCTGCGAGAACACGTGCCCATCGGGGTCATGCGCGAGGTGCATCGCTGGGCCGCTCACCTGATGGTGATCACGGTCTGGCTGCACATGTACCGCGTGTTCCTGACGGGCTCGTACAAACCGCCCCGTGAGTTCAACTGGAACGTGGGTGTGATCCTGCTCGTGATCACCCTGCTGCTCTCCTTCACCGGCTACCTGCTCCCCTGGGACCAGCTGGCGGTGTGGGCGATCACGGTCGGCACGAACATGGCCCGGGCGACACCGTTCCTCGGCCACGAGGGTCCGGGCGCGGCCTTGATCAGCCTCGGTGGCCTGGACTTCGTCCACGCCGGTTCCGATGTGCGCTTCGGCCTTCTGGCGGGACGCTTCGTGGGCGAGGCGGCGCTGCTGCGCTTCTACGTCCTCCACTGTCTCGGCTTCCCCCTCGTTGCGGCGTGCCTGATGGCGCTGCACTTCTGGCGCGTCCGCAAGGATGGCGGCATCTCCGGCCCCCTCTAGGGCGCGTCCGAACACCGGATCCCATGGGACAGCTGATCAAGGACCTCGCGGACTGGTTCTCCGAACCGACCCGCTACACGCTCCTGACCACCGGGCTGCTGGCCGCGGTGCTGATCTTCCGCAAGAAGCTCACTCACCCCTATGTCTTCATGGGCGTGATGGTGGGCATGGCGGGCTTCTTCTTGTTCGCCTGGCCGGACAAGAACTTCAACAAGATCATCACCAAGCCGGACAACGTTCCGATCGTGATCCTCATCGTCTCGGTGCTCTACTTCACGTGGCTGGCCCTGCGGCGTGGCGTGCTCAACGACGAGCGCACCAAGCGCGGTGAGCCGACGCTGGAAGGCGAGCTGGCGAAGAAGAAGGTCTTCACCTGGCCGGACCTGGTCTACACCGAGCTCATCTGCATCGTGCTGTTCACAGCGGCGCTGATGGTGTGGTCGATCTCGATCCAGGCCCCGATCGAGGAGCCGGCCTCGCTCGCGCGGACGCCGAACCCCTCCAAGGCCCCGTGGTACTTCCTCGGGCTGCAGGAGCTCCTGGTGTACTTCGACCCGTGGATCGCGGGCGTGTTGCTGCCGAGCTTCATCGTCGTCGGCCTGTGCGCGATCCCGTACCTCGACACCAACCCCAAGGGCAACGGCTACTACACCTTCGAGGAGCGCCCGTTCGCGATCAGCTTCTTCATGGCGGGCTTCCTGCTCCTGTGGGTGTCGCTGGTGATCATGGGCACCTTCTTGCGGGGCCCGAACTGGTCCTTCTTCGGACCGTTCGAGTACTGGGACCCGCACAAGCTGGAGCCGATGGTGAACGTCGACCTGTCGGTCCTGTTCTGGGTCGACATCCTCGGCACCGAGCGACCCTTGTCACCCTTGGTTCGAGAGCTCCCGGGCATCGTCCTACTCCTCGGATACTTCGTGATCCTGCCACCCCTCTTGGGCATGACCCTGTTCAAGAAGATGGCCAAGGAGATGGGGCCGATCCGTTTCAACATCCTGATGCACCTGTTCCTCTGGACGGCGCTGGTGCCCATCAAGATGGTCCTTCGCTGGACAATGAGCTTGAAGTACTTCATCGGGATCCCCGAGTGGTTCTTCAACGTCTGAGCCTTCGCACCTGACCCCTCGATCCCAGCCCAACCACTCCGATGGCCGATCGCGGCGATACTCACTACCACGTCCCGACCCTGAACCTCTGGTTCCTCGGATCCAGTGCGTTCTTCCTGTTGACCATGGTCTGGACCGTGATCGACGACTGGGATGCTGAGTGGAAGAATGTCCAGCGGGACTTCCGTCAACTCGAACTTGAGGTGGCTCGCGCCGAAGAGGCGCAGCTCGAGGCCGCGGGGGCGATGCAGACCGAGGAGGAGCTCGTCGCCCAGGTGGAGGCGGCCGAGCAGGCCATCGAAGCCAACGCCGACGAGCTCGAGGAGGCTGAGCACGACGCGTATGTCCTCAAGGAGGCGCGCTACGTGGCCGAGGAGGCCTTCAAGAAGGTCAAGTCCGAGCAGGGCTGGCAGGTCTGGGAGCACGAGTGGAAGCTTCGATCGGAAAAGGCGAAGCTTGCCGCCAAGAGCCCCCAGGATGCCGAGAAGATCAACTCCCAGTGGCTCGAGGAGAAGATCGCCCGGTACCGGGCCGACGTCTACGACCTGGAGCTCGACTTCCAGCGCGCGGACAAGGCGCACATGGACGCGGAGGCCAAGGTCACCGCGCTGAACAAGGCCGTCTTCGACGCCCAAGCCAACCTCGCTGCCGGGACCCGCGACCTGGCGCGGGTGCGCGAGAAGATCGACAGCCTCGATCCCGCAGCCCTCGACAAGCAAGCCGCGGCCGTGATCCGGGACTTCCCGGGCCTCGACTTCATCGGCCCGAACCTGAAGGTCCAGAAGTTCGTGATGGAGCACATCACGTTCAACCTGAACTTCACCACGAAGCCGCGCATCGACATGTGCACCACGTGTCACATGGGCATCGACCGCGAGGGTATGAGCCCGAGCCGGCTCGCGGACATCGGCCTCGAGGACCCGGGCCAGCCGCACACCGCCCACCCGCGGTTGGACCTGTTCCTGACCTCGAAGTCGCCGCACCCGATCAAGGACGTCGGTTGCACGGTCTGCCACCGTGGCTCCGGTGAGTCGTTGAGCTTTCAGCACGCGGACCACCGTCCGTCGAACGACGACGAGGCCCACGACTGGCACGAGGAGTACCACTGGCACAAGCAGCACCACTGGGACTACCCCATGCTGCGCGACAAGAACGTCGAGGCTGGCTGTGTGCAGTGCCACAAGACCTCGATGGAGCTCATCGCCGACGACGCGCCGGAGCTCTTCAAGGGCTACGAGCTCTTCGAGACCAAGGGCTGCTACGCCTGCCACAAGGTGGACTGGTTCCCGACCAAGCGCCGTCCTGGTCCCGACCTGACGAACCTGGCGTCCAAGATGGACCCGGACTTCGTCTACTCGTGGATCGCGAACCCGCGCAAGTTCCGGCCGAAGACGCACATGCCCCAGGTCTTCCACCTGGAGAACTTCGACGCCGAAGAGATCGTCGTGCAGTCCAACTGGGGCGGCGAGGGCACTCGACCGATCTACGGCGAGGAGTGGAACGACGCCGCCGTCGCGGCCGTGACCTCCTTCCTCTTCGACCGCCACCCCGAGCGGGCGCTGCCCCCGGTCCCCGCGGATATGGAAGGCGACGCCGAGCGCGGCCGTGAGGTCATGACCGTGACCTCATGCTTCGCCTGTCACAACACCGAGCCTTACGAAGACGGCGGCGCGAAGCCGCCCGTGCTCTCGAACCACTCCACCGGCAACGGCCACGGGGTCGGCAAGAACGAGATGGGCCCGGATCTACGCGGCGTGGCCACCAAGGTCTCGAAGGAGTGGCTCTACAACTGGCTCCTGAACCCGGCCGACTACTGGCCGGAGACACGCATGCCGGACCCGCGCCTCGACGAGCAGGACGCGCTCGACGTCGCGACTTACATCATGGAGGACCCCGACGGGATCTTCCACGACGTGCCGGACGACTGGGCGGCCGACGCCAATTGGCGCGATCACCTCAAGCTCGACGTGCTCCAGGAGCAGGCCCGCTGGTTCTTCCAGAAGGAAGGTCGCGACGAGCTCGAGGAAAAGATCGGGAAGGGCGGCGAGTGGGAGGACTTGAACGTCCTCGCCGCGAGGATCGGCGAGGCCTACGTCACCAACCAGGGCTGCTTCTCGTGCCACACGATCGACGGCATGGAGAGCATGATGCCGATCGGGGCCGAACTCTCGACCTGGTCCAGCAAGACCGTCGACAAGCTCGACTTCGGCCAGCACTACCTCGAGGAGGTCACCCTCCCCGCGGCCTTCGCGAAGGAGAACGGCATCACCAAGCGCAAGCTGCCCAAGCTCGACCACCACTACCGTGAGGGTTGGCTGGAGCGCAAGCTGTCGCACCCGCGCGTCTACGACCTCGACAAGGTCAAGACGCCCAAGGACAAGCTGCGCATGCCTTGGTTCGACCTCACCGAGGAAGAGATCGACGCCATCGCGACCTTCGTGCTGGGTCAGGTCGAGGACGAGGTCGGACAGTCGGCCATGTTCCCGACGGCCGAGCAGGACTCGATCGAGCTCGGCAAGCGCGCCGTGCGGCAGAACAACTGCATGTCCTGCCACATGGTCGAGCCGCCGACGGTGACGTTCCTGGACGACCAGGACATCGAGGTGACCCTCCCGGCCGAGGTCCAGATCTTCAGCGCCGATGAGCCGCTGCCGCCGCGGCAGACGTCGCTCGCGGACCTGCTGCAGGACGTCACCGCCTTCGAGGAGCTGTGGGACGAAGAGGTCTCCGAGTTCACCGTCCGCCTCATGGACGTGGTCCCGGAGTACGGCATCCCCTCGGAGAAGGTGTTCATCCCGCGGGACCGGCTCCTGGGTGTCACCCCGGGGACCGGCGGAGACTTCATCCGGTTCATCAACGAGTACTACCTCTACGGCAGCTCGTTCCTGCCCAACGAAGACTTCGACGAGAACGACCCGGAAAGCGGTCATGAGTACTTCCGGGCGACCCTTGGCTATGACGACGACGAAGGCAACCTGATCGAGGACGTGGACGGCGAACAACGCGCTTACCGCGGCAATACCGTCGACGAGGTGCGCTGGACCTTCGCTCCGCCCTCCCTCTTCGAAGAAGGCCACAAGCTCCAGGCACCCTGGTTCTACGGCTTCCTCAAGGATCCGGTGAACCTGCGCCGCCAGGTGCGGGTCAAGATGCCCAAGTTCCACTACGACGCGGGTGAGGCCGAGGCGATCGCGGACTACTTCGCCGCCAAGGCACGCTGGGAGTGGCACGCCCGCTACGCCAAGACCCTGCGGGCCGCCCTGGGACGCACCATCAAGGCGGGCCTCGCGGACGGCAGCACCGAACACGAGTGGGATCTGGACCGCGAGTCCAGGACCTGGCCGACGCTCTCCTTCATCACTGAGCACGCCGTGATGTCGGTCGAGGAGATGGCGGCGCTGATGGCCTCCGACCCGACCCAGACCTGGGGCCTCAAGGCGGAGACGATCCGCGCGATCGAGAGCGGCTCGAAGCCCGACACCCTGGCCAGCTTCGCGAAGCTCAAGGCCTTCGGTGATGCCCAGGGCTTCCACATGACCGGCCCGGTCAAGGAAGGTCACGAGCACATCGTGCGCCGGACTCCGTCCTACCAGGCGGAGCTCGGTCACCTCATGGACCTCGGAGGCAACCTCGCCTTCCTCGAAGGCGTGGACGGTGCCGGCCGAGACGAGCAGGGCAACGCCCTCACGCAGGCCGTGAACTGCTACCAGTGTCACGACAATCCGAACGACGACGGTCAGCACGCGGGGCTGCTCCCCGAGGCTTTCGCGCCGTCCCTGACCCACGCCAGCGCACGTTTGCGTGAGGAGTGGGTACGCGAGTGGCTGTGGAACCCCGGCCTGAAGTATCCCGGCACCAAGATGCCGGCGAACTTCTCGTTACCGCTCCACGCCTACGACGATTTCTACCCCGGCTCTACGAACGAGTCCCAGATCGAGGCTGTCCTGGCCTGGCTGTACAACCTCGACCGTCCCAAGTCCAAGTAGTGGCCCCAGCGGTGGGGCCGGGACGGCTGCGACAACAAACCACACGGAGGAATCCGACCTTCGGGTCGATGATTTCTCCGTCTCAGCCGCATGCCAATGTGCCCCCCACGGGGCTGCACCCCTCACGGGACCGTCATCCAACGGCCACGCACGCGGCCCGTCCCCACCGGCGGGAGCCCGCCTCCTCCCGCGACCAACACCAGAACTCTCCGTAATCCAATGAAGCTCACCAAACTCCTCGGCGTGGCTAGCGCCAGTGCCATCGTCGCGACGTTCGCGATCGCGATGGAAGACACCCAGCCCGCCGTCGTGACCGGCACCGTGACCGGCAAGATCCTGTTCGAAGGCGACTTGCCGAAGATCAAGCCCCTGACGATCTCCGCCCAGCAGGCCGAAGGCTGCTGCGCTGCCGGCGAGACCGTCGACGACTCCGACCTGACCCGCGTCATCGACGAGAAGACCAGGGGCCTGGCCAACGTGGTCGTCACCCTGACGGTCGAAGGCAAGAAGCTCGAGGTGCCTGAGGAGCCGTACGTGGTCGACCAGACCGGGTGCCGTTTCACCCCGCACATCTCCGTCGTGCCCGCGGGCGCGACCATCGCGTTCAAGAACTCGGACAAGGTCTCCCACAACGTGCGCACCTCCTCGATCAAGAACGAGGGGATCAACAACACGATTGCGGCCGGCAAGGACATCAAGCTGACGGTCAAGTCCGCCGAGCCGATCAAGGTCGGCTGCGACATTCACCCCTGGATGTCGAGCTACGTCTACGTGACTGACGGCACGCACTTCACCACCACCGCAAGAGACGGCAGCTTCTCGCTGCCCGGGGTTCCGGCCGGCGAGTACAAGCTCGAGATCTGGCACGAGAGCCTGGGCAAGGGCAAGGGCACCGCGGTCGTCAAGGCAGACGGCACCTGCGAAGCCATCGAGATCATGATGGGCGAGAAGAAGAAGGGCCGCGGCCGCGGTCGGTGATTCGACGCCACGTCTGACCGGGTTCTCGACCCGGTGAACGATCGGAGCGGGCC
>JAQBVH010000144.1 GCA_027623615.1 Planctomycetota bacterium
GGGACCCCCTCCGATGCAGTCGACGCGCATGGGGGGGAGGATAGCTCTCGAGGGTTCGCCGGGCCCCCCTTGCTGCTGCCTGCAGTGGGCATTTCCCCGTCCAACGCGCGAGTTTCGCAACTGGGGGTCACTTGGGGTGGTTCGGGGGCGTAGCCTGTCCGCCAGGTCCTGGCTCCCAGGGCCACAACCCAACGGAATTCCCAATGAAACTTCTTGCCAGCATGCTCCTCGCGCTCGGCGCCACCTCCATGGTGGGCTGCAACAGCGCCGAGGAGAACAACGCCAAATTCGTCGAGGGTGAGAACACCGTCACTCTCAACGTCACCGGAATGACGTGACCCACCTCGTGCACCAAGTCAGTGCGGTCTGCACTGGCGAGTGTTGAGGGCGTCGACGAAGACGACATCTCCATCGATTTCGCGACCAAGACGGTCAAGGTCAACTGCGAGGGTGGCTGCACCCCCGAGGCCCTGACGAGCGCGGTCGTCGAAAAGGGCTTCGGCGCCAAAGTCGCCGAGTAGCCCGCTCCGCTGGGGTCTCCGAGCGGCCATCGCCCCGGCCAATTTCAACCCCGCGAGCGCCCACGTCCCCGCCTTCCCGAAGGCGGGGGCGTTCTTTTTCGCCTCCTGGTCAGGGTTGGTCCTTGACAGGGGATGGAGAATCGACGTGAATCTCTGCCGTCCGGGGGCGTATCCCCCGGGATCATCGGGGTGCGGTCCTTGCTCGCCGTTACCCCTGTTACCTGTAACTCCGTTCCCCTGACCCACCCCGAATCGATGAAAAAGCTCATCATCGCCGCTGCTGTCCTCGGTACTCTCGGCATCGCCGCCTGTGGTGGCGACGAGAAAAAAGACGACGCCAAGAAGACCGGCGACAAGACGGAAAAGGCTGAGTAGTAGCCTCATCCACGATCGGCACCCTCTCTTCGGCCTGCGCTGGAGGTGGGTCCGATCACGTTCAGGAACGGGCTGATCCTTTCGGATTGGCCCGTTCTGCTTTTTCGGGCTCTTCTGGTGCCCGCTAGCTGGGTGCCCTACTGGTTGAGGGACGGTGTGCGCAGCACGAACCCGTCCTCGCCCAGCTCGAAGCTCTCGGTGAGGGGCAGGCTTGCGCCGCGCAGCACCCTCCCGAACCCGTGGCGCCGGCGCAGGGCATCGACGAGCTGATCCAGGCGCGCCGCACGATCGGCGCGGCTCCCGCCCTCTTCGGGCGCGCGGTCCCGGTCGGGATCGCTGAAGAGCTGGCCCTGCCGCCCGGTGGACGCGCGCAAGTCGAGCAGGGCGACGCCTACCCGCTTGACGAGGGCGCGACGGCGCGGGAGGGAGCGAAAGAGCTCGCGTGCGTGCTCCCACAGGACGTCGGTCACGTCGGTGGGTTGGGGCGGCTTCCTGCGTACCGAGCTCCAGCGGTCCGGGTCCGGGTCGCGACGCCGCAGGTGGGGTGGGCGCGTGTCGACGTAGCCGAGGCTGATCTCGACCGAGCCCACGAGACAGTCGTGGTCACGCAGCTTGCTGGCCGCGCGGTCGACCAGGTAGGCGAGCATGGCCTCGACCTGCTCGCGGCGTCCCTCCTCGGGTTCGAAGGTGCTGTCCCGCCGGATCGAGCGGGGCGGGCGGCGCTCGAGTTGACCGTCCGCGCCGAGGGTGTGGGAGGCGACGACCGGCTCGGGGTCGATGCCGCGGGCGCGCTCGTAGAGGGTCAGGCCGGAGGGGCCGAAGCTGGCGAAGAGCACCTCACGGCCGACCAGGGCCAGGTCCCCGACCGTGCGGATTGCGAAGCGCTCGAGGGCGCGCCCGATGCGAGGCCCGACCCCGGGGAGGTGGCGTACCGGCAGACGGCTCAGGAAGGCCCTCTCGTGGCCCGGGAGCAGCTCGGCGGTTCCTCCCGGCTTGGCGAGCTTGCCGGCCAGACGGGCCATCGTGCGGCTTGTGGATAGGCCCAGGGTGACCGGCATGCGCGTGCGGGCCAGGATCGTGTGGCGCAGGCGCTCGGCGACCTGGCAGGCGGCCCCGAACAGGCGCGCGGTGCCGGTCAGGTCGACGAAGACGTCGTCGATGGAGGAGACCTCGACCAGGGGCGAGACCTCGAGGAGCAGGCGCACGATCTCTTCCCGCTTGCCGGTGGCGGCGGCCGAGTCGCCGGGCAGGAAGACCGCCCGTGGGCAGAGGCGAACGGCCTCCCGGGACATCATCCCGGGCCGCACCCCCTTGGCACGCGCCTCGTAGGAGCAGGACATGACCAGGTTCCGGCTGTCCGGAGCCCCGCCGACGATCACCTCACGCCCCAGGAGCCGCGGATCCCGCGCCTGCTCGACCGACGCGAGAAACGCATCGACGTCGAGATGAAGGATCCGCCGGGTGCGCGGGGGGAGGTCGCTGCCACGGTGGGGCACGGAGGGTGACCCTAACAGAAGGCGAACCGGGTCTCCGTGAGGATCTGGTGACACCTGGGTGGAAGCGGATCGGTCTCCCCGGTGGGCGGGTGGATGAGTGGGCCGCGATCGCAGGGGCGACCTTGCCTGGCGCGGGGGAGTTTCGGGGGAGGTCGCTGCGATGTCGCCCGCGCACGACCCAAGCCGCAGCCTGATTTCGGGCGCCCGAACCGATTCTTCCCCTTTGGTCCGCGTCCATGCGGGCAAAGGTCGCCCGAAATCAAGCTGCGGTGCGAGCAGCGGGAGGGGAGCCATCGCGCCCAAATGGCACGCGCCGACCTCACGCCGACCTCCCCCGAAACTCCAGCGGTGCTCGGGAGGTCACCCGACCCCAAGTTGCCGGGAGCTACTCCAGCGTCTCGCCCAGCTGCTCCGCCAGTCGGACCAGGTGGCCGCGCAGGCGCTCCACCTCCGCCTCGAGCTGCGTGACGCGACTCTCGAGACCTCCACCGGTGGAGGCCGGCAGCGGGGCGCTCGTAGCGTGGGACACTGAGGCACCGGAGGCCGCGGAGGCCCGGGATGCCGCGGGAGAGGCCTCGCCCGCGGCGGGCGTCGGGTCGTTCGAGAGGCAGTGGCCGAAGCGTTCCGCCCGGGAACCGGGGGCTGGGGGGTGGCGGCGGGCGTAGCCGGTCTCCATCAGCTTGTCGAGGACCTGCTGGAGCTCCTCCAGGCTGTCGATCTTGCGCATGCGGCTCGCGCGTGGGCGCAGCTCGCCCTTGCTCTGGGGACCGCGGAGGAGGAGCTCGGCGAGCACCGCCACACTCTGGGCGTCGAGCTTGAAGTGCTCGAGGGCGTTGTGCCGGTACTTCTCGACCCGGCTGCCGGCCGGGGTCGTCGCGCCGACCAGGTGCTTGAACTTCAGGCCGGTCAGGGCGACCGTCACCTCGGCCTCGCTGAAGTCGGTCACCGGGTGGCGGTTCGACTTCTGGTTGCAGCCGTTCGTGGCCCCGTTGAGGGACAGGGGGTACTGATCCGGCGTCGTGTAGGCCTTCTCGATCAGCACGCCCAGCACGCGGGCCTCATGCGCATTCAGCTCGTCCATGCTCGCACTCTGCCGCGACCGCGGGTGGCCGTCAAATCAGCGCCAGGCGCTGACGTCGACGTCGACCGAGCGGCGCATCGGCCAAGGCCCGCCGAGGTCCACCCTCTCGCCGTCCCGCTCGACGAGGAGCGCGAGGTCTGCGAGCCCGAGTTCTGCGAGCTCGCGGTCTGCCCCGTGGGCCCCTAGGGCCTGTCGCACCTCCCGCTCCGTCGTGATCTCGTTGCCGTCGATCTGCAGCACGCGGTCCCCGTTCCGGAGGCCCAAGCGCGCGCCAGTCCCCAGGGGATCGACCCAGAGGACCCGCGTGCCCGACAGGGAGGTCTCGAGGTCCCCCGCAGGGCACGGCTCGTCGCGCACGTGGACCTCGAGCCCGAGGGCCGTGTAGAGCGCTTCGAGGGAGACCTCTCCCGGCACGAAGGTGATCTCGACCAACTGCCGCGCCAGGTCGTCACAGATCGTCTTGGCCAGCGCCTCCTCCAGGTGCTGCGGCCCCGGCATGGGGCCGTCGTGATGCCAGCGTGGGTCGTTGTGGACGCGCCGCAGAACGTCGATCAGCCGGGCATCCGGATCCGCGCGGCGCACGGCTACCTCGCACAGGGCCGCATGGGCCACGCCGCCCTGGTACACGAGCCGCTCGACGAGCGGCTGCTCGAAGAAGGCGTCGCCGCCGGCGCTCGTCAGGCTGTGCTCCCCGAGCTGTCCCTCGCTCCAGCGGGCCAGGCCTTCCTCGATCGCGCTCTCCAGGTCGGACCACTGACCGAGACCAAGCTCGGCAGGGACGCGCCAGGCGTAGTAGTCCGTCCAACCCTCGATCACGTAGCGCAGGTCGCTCGGCGCACCGTAGCGGTTCGCGTGCCAGGTGTGGAAGAACTCGTGCGCGACGAGGTGGGCCACCTGGAACACGGCGTGCTCACCCACCTGGCTCGGGTGCACGTAGCAGGTCATCGAGCCGTACTTGGGGGAGCCGCCGAGCCCAGGGGGCGAGTCCGGGCGACCGAAGAGCAGCAGGTACTCCTCGAATGGTCGCACTCCGAACAGCCCGAGCTCCGCTTCGAGGATTGGGGGCAGGAGCACGCCAACGCTCTCCCGCAGCCGATCCTGTCCCGGCGCGAAGGCGAGGGTGACCCGCGCGTCCTCCACCTCGAGCGCGATCGTGTCCCAGGCGCCGATCGCGATCATGTTCTGTTCGAGCGAGCGCCGCTCGCCCGGCAGGAAGCGACCGCGCGCGTCACGAGGCCAGGGTGCGTGGATCGCCCAGCCCTCGGGGACCTCGAGGCTGACGGTGGGCTCGACCCAGAGCTGCCGGTTTGGGATCAGGAAGAGCGGACCGCAGACGAGCATGCCGTGATCCTCCGCCAGGTACGGGTACTCATACTCGTCCTTGCCTACGACCTGGGGATGGGTGCGGTGCGTGAGGGGCACGCTCCAGCGCACGCTGAGCGCTCGCGCGGCGCCCTTGACGACCACCCAGCGCCGCGCTCCCTCGCGCTCGATTGGGGCCGCATTGCCATCCTCGTCCGTCGCGCGCAGCTCCTCGAGGAGTGGCTCGTCGAGCACGATGAACGCGAAGCGGCCGGGCAACTGCAACGCGACCTGGGGGTGCTCCGGGTCGAGACCCGAGAGCTCGAGGGTCAGCTCGACGCGCTCGGCCCGCGGATCGCCGACCTGCAACGTGTAGTGCACGCTCCCCTGTGCCCGGGCTGAACCCGCGGCGAGGCACCCGATGAGGAGCGCGAGCACGCGCACGCAGAGAGCGAGCAGGGACATGGCGCGCACCCTACACTGCCCCCTGTGGATGTCGTCCTCGTCCATCCCGAGATCCCGCACAACTCCGGCTGCGCCGGGCGACTGACCGCTGCGGTCGGCGCTCGGCTGCATCTGGTGCAGCCGCTGGGGTTCTCCCTCGACGATCGCCACCTCAAGCGCGCCGGGCTGGACTACTGGCCGCTGGTCGATCTGGTCGTGCACGCCCACCTCGCGGGTTGCCTCGCGCACCTCGAACAGGGAGGCACGCGGCCGATCCGCGAACGCCTGCGCCTGTTCAGCGCCCGCGGCGGAACGTCCCTGTTCGAGACGGCCTTCGCTGCCGATGACGTGCTGGTCTTCGGAAGCGAGTCGAAGGGGCTGCCCGCGTCCTTGCTCGAGGACGCCGACCTCACCCGGGTCTATGTGCCGATCCGCAGCGGCATCCGCAGCCTCAACCTGGCCAATACGGTCAGCATCGCGCTGTACACCGCGATGGACCGGGCCGGAGTGCGCCTGCCGGACAACGATGGCACCTACGCCGCCCACCCCGATGCAGCTGCGGACATCTGGCCGCGCGACGTCGCGCGGCTACCGGGCGCGGAGGACGACGAGCCAGCTACCGGGCGGTAGGCCCTCGTCCACCTCGAGCGCATGGATCACGACCTGGGTGACCGCCCTCAGCGGCTCCTCGGCCGGGTTCGAGAACACGCGCTGCTCGATGAGCCCCTCGCCGACCTGCCGTACCTGTTGACGGATGGCGGGGCTGTCCTCGGTCGTGTTCGTCTTGACCACGACCGCGTGGAACAGGGTCGGTTTCCGGTGCAGGAACCAGGCTCGAGGAACGGCCTTGTCGTGGCCGGCGCTGCGCCCCGCGGTCGTGCCTCCGCGCTGCGCGACCTCGCGGTTGTAGTCGTGCAGGTGCATGTTCGACTCCCAGCCCACGGCGCCGATCGCCCCGAACGTCAGGCTGTCCTCCGGGGTCACCACCTGGCCTAGGGCACGACCGAGCGGGAGGAACAACTCCTCGAGGTTCGACACGCTCTGCTCCCAGCGTTCCCACTCGCTCTGGTAGCCGACCCGCGTGAACCCGCGATAGTCGAGGGACTCGCGCAGCGAGCGCGGCGCGAGCGAGACGTCGTAGACCGGCAGACCACTGACCAGCGCGAACACGCCGCCGAGCCCGAGTCCGAGGGCGGGCTTGCACCGTGCGAAGCCCACGGCGATCAGTCCCGCGAGGAAAGGGCCGGCGGGGGCGAGGAACCGGAAGAACGGCATCCAATCCCCGCCCACGAGCCAGTTGTAGGCCACGAATCCGCCGAAGAGTCCGCCGAGCCCGAGAGCGGCCGCGCGCTTCTCTCCGCGCACACCGAGCCCGAGAGCGACCACTCCGAGCAGGCCGATCGGGTGCAACAGGAGGAAGCTCGCCGTGGTCTTCCAGCCCCGCGCGAGGCGCTCGCCCGTCAACCCCGCCTTGACGTGCACCGTGTTCGCGACCCACTCGCCGTACACCGCGTGCCGCCAGAGCAGGAACGCGCCGAAGCCCACGAGGAACACGCTCAGGGCGACCGCGAAGCGCGCGCGGCGCTCGAGCCGGGCCTCGCTGCCGATGACGATCCAGGTCACGGCGAAGAGCGCCAGGACCCATGCGAAGCCCTCGACCCGCGTCAGCCCGACTGCCAGCGCAGCCAGCCCCGCCGGGACGCCGCTGCGCCATTCGGTGCCGCGTAGCCGGGTCAGTGCGGCGTAGGTGGCCAGCACGCAGAAGGTGAACAGGCTCGTCTCGAGGCCGCCCGTGCACCAGACCGCGAAGGGTGGGAAGGCGGCCAACGCCACGTCACCGAGCAGCACCGCGTGGCTCGGCAGGGCCAGGGTTCGGCTCAGGTGCAGGTGCAGCAGCACCAGCGTGCCGACACCGAAGGCGATCCCGAGCGCCTGGCTCGCGAGCTCCATACCCAGCCCTGCGTCGTAGGCGTAGCGCAGCAGCACGACCCAGAGGAAGTTCGAGTACCCCTCGACCGGCGGGGACGCGTTCAGGTGATACGCCAGCTGCCCGTGCTCTGCCCAGTTGCGCGCGTAGCGGAACGAGATGTAGGCGTCGTCGATCAGGAAGGCCGAGCGCCAGATCAGCGCTGTGAGGATCACGAGGCCCAGGCCGAGCCCGACCAGGGGGAGAGGAGAGCGGGGTCCGACGGACATCGCGGGGGAGTGTACGGCGTACACTCCCCCGCGATGAG
>JAQBVH010000145.1 GCA_027623615.1 Planctomycetota bacterium
TGTGGCAGCCCGGAGCGAGCACCTGTGGCGCGCGCTCCTGCCTAGTCGCTCGACGGCTCGGCGAGGAGCCGGGCCCACTGCTCGCGGGCGGCCATGACCTCCAGAACCTGATGGTCCTCGTCACCGTAGCGGTCGAGGGCCACTGCGTACCAGTCGGCCGTCTCGGCCAGCGCACGGCGGAGCTCAGCCTGCGCTTGCCGGAGCTTCGTGGAGTAGCTCGCGAGGTCCCCCGCGTCGCGCGCCTCGAGAGCGTCGGCGTGGAGGGCGCGCGCTTCGTTCGCGGCGAGGACCGGCTCGTTCCAGGCTGGGTCGCCGAGCATCCCGGGCGGGGAAGCCTCCTGCGGGAGCAGGCCCGTGACGAGCGAGGGAAAGGCGATCACGAGGACCAGTCCGATCAGCTGCAGGCCGATGAAGGGCACTGCTCCGCGGTAGATCTGGAGCGTGCTGATCGCCTGCGGTGCGACGCCGCGGAGATAGAAGAGCGAGAACCCGAAGGGTGGGGTCAGGAAGCTCGTCTGCAGGTTCATCGCGATCATCACGCCGAACCAGATCATCTCGTGGCCGTGGATGCCCAGGGCCTCCGCGGCGGGCGCGATGAGGGGCAGGATGATGAAGGCGATCTCGAAGAAGTCGATGAAGAACCCGAGCACGAAGATCGCCAGGTTCGCCACGATCAGGAGGCCGATGCGACCACCGGGTAGCCCCGTGAGCAGGTCCTTGATCCACACGTCCCCGTGCAGGCCCCTGAAGACGAGGGCGAACGCGGTGGAGCCGAGGAGCAGGAACAGGACCATGCTCGTCAGGCGCAGCGTCTCGGCCATGGTCCCCTTCAGAGCGTGCCGGGTGAGGCGCCTGTTCACCGCTGCCAGGACCACGGCGCCGACCGAGCCGAGCGCACCGGCCTCCGTCGGGGTGGCGATGCCCGCGAAGATGCTGCCGAGGACGATCAGGATGAGGACCAGCGGCGGCACCATGGCGCGCGCGACCTCACGACCGAGCCCTTCGACAGCGTCACGTTCCTCCTTGGGGATCGCGGGGGCGAGCTCGGGGCGCAGGTGCGCGACGATCACGACGAACAGGGCGTACAGCCCTGCGAGGAGCAGGCCAGGGACGAGCGCGCCCAGGAACATGTCCCCAACGCTCAGGCCGCCGAGCTGGTCGGCGAGAACGACGAGCACGATGCTCGGTGGCACGATCTGCCCCAGCGTTCCTGAGGCGCAGATCACCCCGGTCGCGAGCGGCGCCGAGTAGCCGTAGCGCGTCATGATCGGCAGCGAGATCATGCCCATCGCGACCACGGACGCCCCGACGACTCCGGTTGCAGCTGCGAGCAGCGCGCCGACGAGGACGACCGCGAGGGCCAGGCCTCCTCGGATCGGACCGAAGAGCAGCCCGATGGTGCGTAGCAGGTCCTCCGCCAGCCTGGAGCGCTGGAGCATCGTGCCCATGAAGATGAAGTAGGGCACCGCCAGGAGGATCTGGTTCGACATGACCCCGAAGATCCGGTCGGGGAGGGCGTTGAGCAGGGTCCACTCGAAGTGCCCGCCCCACACGCCCAGGACCGCGAAGATCAGCGCCGTGCCGCCCAGCGAGAACGCCACCGGGTAGCCGACGAAGATCAGCAGCAGCACGACCACGAACATGAGCGGCCCGAGCGGAGTCTCGATCACGACGGCAGCTCCCTGGCCGCGGGCTCGGGCGTGGACTCCGGGTCCGGGCCCTCAAGCAGCGGCTCCGCCAGCCCGACCTCCTCGTCGCTGAGACCGCGCAGGATGCCCACGCGCTTGATCGCCTCGCTGACGCCCTGCAGGGCGACGACCACGAAGGCGGCGGGGACAGCCATCTTGATCGGGTAGCGGAGCAGGCCGCCAGGATCGGAGGAGTTCTCCTTCTCCCTCCAGGCGATCGCCGCGGAGTCCCAGCTGTACCAGATCACCACGGCGCAGAAGGGCAGGAGGAACAGGAGCGTCCCGCACAGGTCGATCCAGGCCTGTGCCTCGCGCCGGTGCCCGCCGTACAGCACATCGACGCGCACGTGACCGCCCGAGCGCAGGGTGTAGGGCGCGCCGAACAGGAACACGAGGCTGAACAGGTACCACTGCAGCTCGAGGTAGGCGTTCGAGCCGAGGGCCACGCCGATGTAGGTCCCGAGGTAGCGTGCGAGGGCGTTGAAGGCGCCCATGAGGATCATCGCCAGCGTGAGCCAGGCCACGCCGTGGGCCAGCCGGCGGCTGCCGGCGTCGATCACCCGGGACACGCGCAACGCGGCCTGCATGGGGGAGGAGCTTAGCTGGACTGTGATGCAGCGTCGATCAGCGTTCGCTGATGGGGCAAACTCGGGGTGCGATGCGCGGCCCCGCTACCCTGACCGACGAGCTGACCGACCCGCGGGGCGTGCTGCGCGAGCGACACGACGGCTACACGCTGGTGCGCACGCCCGAGTGCCCGACCTTCCACTGCGGCAACGGGCTGGTCCTGCACGACTGGACGGACGAACCGGAGGCGTGGGTGGAATGCTGCGGTGCGCACCTGCCGGACATCGCGCAGATCCACATCGAGTACGAGACGGACGCGGTGCTCGCGCGGGAAGCCTCGGTGAACTGCCTCGGACCGCTCAGGGCCCTCGCGCGTCCCGCGCCGGTCGACGTGAGGCTGCTCGCCGCGGGCGACTGGGCGACCATGGCCGAGCTCGCTCACGCGATCGTCGAGGAGCGCTACCCAGGCTCGCGTCCCTACACGGACTGGCGCACGGCGAACCACCAGATCGCGTGCGACGAGGGACGCGCACGCTGGTGGGGGGCCTTCGACGGGGACCAACTGGTCGGCTCCGCTGGGCTCTACGAGGACGCGAGCTGGGCGCGCTTCCAGACCGTCTTGACGCGGGAGAGCCATCGCGGTCGCGGCGTGTGTTCGACGTTGATTCACGCGATGGTGACGGAGGTCGCCTCGCGTCGATCGGGGGACGAGGTCATCCTCGTCGCCGAAGCGGGCTCCCAGGCTGAGCGCATCTACCGCTCGGTGGGCTTCCGACCGGTTGGGACGCAGGGGGAGTACTCTCGGCCCCGCGGCAAGGCCGATGGGCGTTGATGGTGTCGGGAGCATGGGTGGACTACCCGGGCGGTTCCGCGCTGTGGTGCAATGCAAGCTGCCCCTCCCGGCCTCGAGGTCGGTGCCCTGGCCTGCCATTGCGCGAGAGCGCGAACGAGACCCGGTCGACTGACCGGCGACGAGGTGAGTTGCCCCGGCGCCGCCAGGGGGAGCGCTCGATCCTCGTTTCCCTCTCGTTTGGATGGCACCCATGAAGACCGCGCTCACTCGCAGCGGACTGTTCGTCCTCGTTTGCACCGTCGCCAGCGCGCAAGGCGCCGACGACTGCTCGAACGCCCAGGTCATCGCCGGCCTCGGACCCCACCTTTATGACAACACGGCCGCGACCAAGGACGGTCCCAACGACTGCGCTGGGGAGCCGGCGCGCAAGGACGTCTGGTTCAAATGGACCGCCCCCGCGACCGGCGGGTACCTGCTCGACACCTGCGGGATGTCTTCGTTCGAGACCCGCATCATGATCTACGACGACCAGCCTTGCCCGGTCTCCTCGTCGCCGATCGCCTGCGCGGCCAGCGGATGCAACGGTCTGGGGACGCGCTTCTCGTTCCCCACCGCCGCCGGTCAGAACTACCTCATCCGTGTCGGTGCCAAGGCGTTCAACTCGTCGGGGACCGGGGCCTTCGCCCTCAGCTTCGACAATTGCTGGAACCTGTCCGACGACAACCTGGAGGACAACGACACCTGCGGGACCGCGCTGCCCTTGAACAACGGCCTCTACCCCGGCCTCTTCGTCTCCAAGACCGACACGGACTTCTACGAGTTCGACGTCGATGACGGCGCCCAGTTCACGGCCGACGTGCTCTTCCTCCACGCGCTGGGCGACCTCGACATCTTCCTGTACGACTCCTGCGGAGGCACGGCGATCGCGACCTCCGGCTCCGCGACCAATGACGAGCACATCGTGTGGGACAACACGACCGGCGCCTGCGCGCGGGTCATTCTGGAGGTGCAGCATTGGGCTCCGGACATCCAGTCCGAGTGCCAGACGTACGACATGGACATCAACGGCGCAGCGGTGCACGGCAGCTGCGGCCCGACGGGGATTGGCACGAACTACTGCGGCCCAGCCAACCTCAACAGCTCGGGACAGCCCGCGCAGATCTCGGCCTTCGGCAGCGTGTCGGTGGCGGCCAACGACGTCCTCCTCGAAGCGACCCAGATGCCCTCCAACCAGTTCGGCTTCTTCCTGAACAGCATGACCCAGGGCTTCGCCATGCCGCCTGGCTCCCAGGGCAACCTGTGTCTCTCCGGAGGGATCGGCCGCTACAACGCGTTCATCATGTCCACCGGGGCGACTGGTGAGTTCTCCTTGCAGCTCGACCTGACCGACACGCCCGCGCCGGGCGGCCACATCGCCATCCAGGCGGGCGAGACCTGGTACTTCCAGACCTGGTTCCGGGACAACAACCCCAGCCAGACCAACAACTTCACGGACGGCATCTGCATCGTCTTCCTGTAGGAGTCGACGAGCGCGTCCCAATCAGGGAGCGTGCCCGCTGATTCTCACGGCGCTCTCGGATCCGCTTCCTAGCCGAAGCGGATCCGGCTGCGCCGCCTTCTTCGACGCATCGCTGCAGGTGCGCGGGTCGCTCTGCCGGGTCTCCGGTTCACGCAGTCTTGCTCGCCGCTGATTCCTTGAATGCGACCCCCTCGGAGTCTGCGTCACAGGTGCAGACTCCGAGCCGTCGCACCGTCAGGTGCGGCGCCCTGCAAGCCTGGCGCCTCCGAAGGATGCGTACGCGGCCCCGACGGGTCGCGTAGCCTACTTACCTGATATACGGTCGACGTCCGCCGGATGGTCTTCAGTAGCCCGACATTCCTGTTCCTGTTCCTGCCGCTGGTGCTGGCCTGCGTGTTCCTCGCGGGCCGTCGTCTCAGGAACCCCGCGCTGCTCGCGGCCAGCCTCTTCTTCTACGCATGGGGCGAGCGGGGAATCGTGCTCGTCATGGTCGTTTCGATCGTGGCGAACTGGGGCTTCGGCTTGTGGGTCGCAGCGGCCAAGCGTCGTGGAGGAGGGCGTGCTGCGGTCGCCGCAGCCGTGATCTTCGACCTCGGCCTGCTCATCGTCTTCAAGTATGCGAACTGGCTTTGGCAGGTCGCGAGCGACGGCTTCGTCGCGCTTGGAGGTTCGCGCCCGGCCCCATTGGGGGAAGCGCTCGGCCCGACCATGCTCGCCCTGGGGTGGATCGACGGGCCGCTCCCCCCCGACTGGGCGATCCACCTCCCGATCGGCATCAGCTTCTTCACCTTCCAAGCGCTGAGCTACGTGGTCGACGTCTATCGGGGAGAGGGAGAGGCGCAACGCAACCCGTTCACCTTCGGCGTTTACATCAGCCTGTTCCCGCAGCTGATCGCCGGTCCGATCGTGCGCTACAAGGACGTGGCGGCTCAGCTGGTCAATCGCACGGTGGACGTGCAGGGGTTTGCCTGGGGGGTGCGCCGGTTCCTGGTCGGACTGGGCAAGAAGATGCTCATCGCCAACACCGCGGCGCACACGGCGGACCAGATCTTTGGCCTGCCGGACGCGGAGCTGACGTCCTCGGGCGCTTGGCTCGGGCTGATCTGCTACAGCCTGCAGATCTACTTCGACTTCAGCGGCTACTCGGACATGGCGATCGGCCTGGGGCGCATGCTCGGGTTCCGCTTCCTCGAGAACTTCCGCTACCCGTACGTGGCCCAGTCGATCACCGACTTCTGGCGTCGGTGGCACATCTCGCTGTCGAACTGGTTTCGCGACTACCTGTACGTGCCTCTGGGGGGCAGTCGAGAAGGCGCGTGGCGCACTTACCGCAACCTCCTGATCGTTTTCGTCCTGTGCGGGCTGTGGCACGGTGCGAGCAGCGTGTTTCTCATATGGGGGCTGTACCACGGTGCGTTCTTGATCCTCGAGCGCGCGGGTCTGCGTGAGATGCTCGAGCGGGCGCCGCGCCCGGTGCGCCACCTCTACCTGCTCCTCGTCGTCCTGGTCGGCTGGGTCTTCTTCCGTGCCGAGGGCCTGCCCGAGGCCTTGGCCTACCTGCGCGCTCTGGCAGGCTTCGCGGTAGAGACGCGCGGCGGATTCTTCGATGCGGCGCACTACCTCGATCCGCGCCTGATGCTCGTGCTCGTGCTGGGGCTCGTCGGCTGCACGCCGTGGCTCGAGTACGCGGTGCGGTGGCGCGAAGGACACCGCGGGCTGCTCGCCGGTGGACTCGAGCTGGCAGGGCACCTGGCCTTGGCCCTCGTCTTCCTCCTGTCGTCGATGAAGCTTGCCTCGGGGAGCTACGACCCGTTCATCTACTTCCGCTTCTGATGGATCGCCACATGGATCGCTCCCGGGGTATGCCCCGCTTTTGGGACCTGGTGACCACCCTGGTCTTCCCGGTGGCGATCTGCGTCCCGCTGCTCGTGATGGGGTTCCGCACGTCAACCGTCCTAGAAACCGGCGAACAACGAGCGGCGGCTGAGCGACCGACCTTGCGTTGGGATCGTGGCGAGCTCGCGACGTATCCCGACGCGTTCGATCCCTGGTTCGCTGACTCTCTCGGCCTGCGCAACGACCTCGTGCGGGCCCTCAACCGCCTGGAGTGGTTCGGACTCGGCACCTCGCCGACGCCCAAGGTCGTCAACGGGCGGGACGGATGGCTGTTCTACGACGGCCTGGAGTCCCTCGCGTATTCCCTCGGCGCGCGACCATTGGACGAGACCGAGCTCTCTCGTTGGAGGCGCGTGATCGAAGCGCGTGAGCGCTGGTGCCGAGCGCGCGGCATCCGGTACCTGTTCGTCCTCGGGCCGACCAAGGTGTCGATGTACCCCGAGCATCTGCCCTCGAGGTACAAGGTGGTAGGCCCGAGTCGCCTGGCCCAGCTCTACGAACACCTCGACGAGCAGAGCCGCGTCCCGACCCTCGACCTGCGGCCCAGCCTGCGGTGCGCGATCGAAGAGGACCGGGCTGAGGTCGGGGACTTCGTCTACTCCCCCCACGGAACCCACTGGTCCCCGCGCGGGAACGTGGCCGTCTACGGGGCGTTGCTCGAAGCGCTCGCCGACCTCGGGGCCCTGCGTGGTCGGCAGCGGTTGCCCAAGCCTTTCCGCGCCCCGATCCTGCAGCCCGACTCCTCAGGGCCCGATACGTGGGCTGGGCGCCTCTACCTGGAGGGGCTGCTCGTGCAGCCCCATTGGCGCGTCGTACCGGAGGTCATGCTGCCCAAGCCCGTCCCCTTCCCACACACCCGCAACGGTCGCGCCTACGGCGACGGAGAACTGGCCGGCCACCTCGTGCTGCATCACGACTCCTTTGGCTCACCACTGCGACCCTGGTTGGCGTGGCACTTCG
>JAQBVH010000146.1 GCA_027623615.1 Planctomycetota bacterium
GTATGGGTAGACACCACACAGTCATCCCCCCGCTGCACGTCCACCTCCAACCCCACGGCGGTCCGCCCCTCTACCGGCAGATCGTCGACGAGGTGAAGTCTGCCTTCTTGCGGGGCGCCCTGCAGCCCGGTGAGAAGCTGCCCAGCGTGCGTGAGCTGGCAGCCACCCTCGGCATCAACCCGACCACCGTCGTCAAGGCCTATGACACCCTCGCCCACGAGCGGCTGATCGTGCGCCGCCAGGGCCAGGGGGCCTTCGTCCAGGCGGGCGAGCAGCCCCTGCACGAGGACGAGAAGGACAGCCAGCTGGCCGAGCTGGCCCGCCGCCTGGCGGTCGAAGGCCGCCGCCTCGGCCGCACGGAGACCGAGCTGGTCGAGCTGCTGCGCGACCAGCTGCGCGCCCTGCGCCCCCCGAAGAAGAGCTCCCGATGAACGCGATCGACGTCAAGAACCTGCGCAAGCACTACGACGGGCACCTCGCCCTGGACGGGCTCGACTGGAGCCTGCCCGTCGGTGAAGCCTGCGCGCTGCTCGGCCCCAACGGCGCCGGCAAGAGCACGACCCTGCGCCTGCTCATGGGCTTCGCCCAGCCCAGCGAGGGCACGCTCCGGATCCTCGGCAGCGACCCTTGGGACCACGACCCGGACACCCGGCGCCGCGTCGCCTACGTCCCGGAACATCCAATGCTCCCGAGCTGGATGCGCGTGGACGCCTTGGTCGACATCCACCGCTCCCTCTATCCGGCCTGGGACAGAGCACTCGAGGCACGCTTGCGCGACCTGCTCGAGATCCCCGGCCGCTCCCGCCTCAGCGAGCTGTCGAAGGGGCAGAACCGGCGCGCGCACCTGATGCTCGCGTTGGCGCAGTCGCCCGAGCTGCTCCTGCTCGACGAGCCGGGCTCGGGCCTCGACGTCGCGGCGCGCCGCGAGCTGCTCGGCCTGCTGGCCGAGTTCCTCGCCGAGGGCGGCCGCACCGTCGTCCTCTCGACCCACCTGGTCACCGACGTCGAGCGCATCGCCAGCCGCGTCCTGATCCTCGCCGGCGGCCGCGCCGTCGCGGACGAGGAGCTCGACGAGCTCAAGGACGAGGTCAAGCTCCTGCGCCTGTCCAGCGCGGCCTGGCGCAGGCTCGCCGCGGGCATGCAGCACGCTGGGATCCTCACTATCCAAGACCAGGGTCCCGAGGTCATCGTCACGCTGCGACGCTTCCGCTCCGTCGCGGACGCGCTGCTGCGCCGCGATCTCGGCGAGGGCGGGGTCATCGTCTCCGAGTCAGCGGCCGCTGACGTCTACGTCGCCAAGGACGGCACCCAGGCCCAGGCCCTGCACCTGTCCTTGGAGGACGTGTTCCTGGCCCTCACCGAGCCGACCCTCAGCACCGAGGCCGCGTGGTCGTGAGCCATCCCGCCACAGTTCACGCCCGGCTGACCCTGCCCCGGCTCGCGCGGAGCGTGCCTTTCCTGCTCCTGATGACGATCGTGTTCAGCCTCGACCGCGGTCCGCGCGGCGAGTCGCAGCAGATGGCGATCGATGGCCTGCTCGTGCTGATCGGCGGCAGCCTGGGCATGAACGCGCGCCAACTCAGAACGCGCGGCTTCGCCAGCGACCTGCGCACGCTGCCCCTCGGCCGCGACCACGAGCTGCCCACGACGCACCGCCTGGCTGGATTCCTCGCGCTCCTCGTCGGCCTCCTCTACGCGGTCAGCGAGGGGACCGCGCTGCCGGAGCGCGGCATGGCCTGGATCTCCGAACGGATGGGCCTGCAGGCCATACACCTGGTCGAGGTGCGTCCCCTGCGCGGCCTCGACGTGCTCTTCGCGACCTGGTGCGCCTACTGGTCGACGGTCTGGCTCCATCTGGCGGCCAAGCCCCGCTTCCTGCAGCCGCTCGGCGAGCAGGTGTGGGTCGTGGTCGTCGCGGCGCTCGTGCTCGCGTTCAGCCTGCTGCGCGACCAGGTCAGCGTCGAGGCGCCGCTCCCGCTGGCTGCGACCAGCGCCGCCGTCCTGTTCGCCCTGGGTCTGCTCGCAGCCAGGCAGAGCCTCGCAAGGCTTGCGAACCTCGCCCCCCTCGACGCCCCCCTGGAGGACGCCGCATGAACATCGCCATCGCACTCTCCTGGCGCCGCGTGCGCCGCGGCATCTGGATCTCGCTGCCGGCCCTGTTCGTGGCGGGCGCGTACTGCGACCCGATGAAGCTGGCACTGCTCGACTCCGGGCTCGCCGTGCCTGCGTCGATCTTCACCCTCTGGCTCGCCTCGGCCCTGTTCGCGGAGGACGACAGCCGCGAGGAGGAGGCCTGGTTGCGCGGCTGCCCCATCCACCCGACCCGGGTCCTGGCGGCCCGCGCCGGTTTCGGACTCGCGCTCCTGGTCGGCATCCTCGGTGTGCAGATGGGCTTGATGCACCTCGGCGTCAGCAGGGCGTTCCGCAGCGCGCTCTGGACGAACGAGGTCTACCCCCTCCCGCCGGGTGACCCGCTGCTCCTGTTCGGCTGGCTCTGCGCCATCTACGGCGGGACGGCATGGTTCGCCAAGAGCCTCGGACGAGGTCAGGCCGCGACCACCGCCGGTTGGATCGCCTGGCTGACCGTCAACCTCCTCGCCGCCACCCCGCTGCTGCTCGGCCTCGACGCCACCGGCTGGTTCACCCCCGCGCTGTACGCGCTGGGGATCCTCGGGATCCTGGGCGGCGCCCGCTGCGCCGGTCGACGCGGCGTCCTCGCCAGCAGCCCGGCCCAATGGATGCTGGGTACCCAGCGCCGCAGTGACTGGCCCACCACCGTGCCGGCGCAGCTCGCGTTCGTCGCGCTGCCCCTGGTCGTCCTCGCCCTGGTCCTGGCCAGGAGCACCCTCTTTCCCTGGCTCGGGCCCGTCGGGCGCACCGCGGTCCTGGCCCTGCTGGTGCCCGGACTCCTGCTCCAGCCGATCGCCTACGCCCAGGCCTCCCACCGTCGACTCTCCCCGGCGCGCCGCGGCCTGCTGCACCTCGCAGCCCTTTCCGTGGTCGGCTGGTGCGCCTGGGTCCTCGTCCGGCGCTTCGAGGTCGCAGACACGCGCCTCGGCATCCTGCGCCTGCCCCAGCGCCTGGAAGGTCGGCTGCTCGTGCTGCTCGTTCCCATGGCCCTGTTCTGGCTCGGCGCCGATTGGCTGCGACCTATCCAGCAGTGGCGCATCCAGCTCCACGCCCCGGACGAGGGGGCCCCCACCGACGAGGCGGAGATCTGGCTCGATGGGGAGCTGGTCGGAGTCGGAGCGGCCGAGGGTTGGCGCTTCGCTGCCGTGGTCGGCGACTTCTACCCCGGTCAGGTGCGCGGGAACCTGGTGAGCGCCGACTTCACCGGCGCCGCGTCGTTCACGGGCGCAGACCTGGCCGCGGCCCTGGCGACCACCCACGCCCTCTCGCCCGAGCAGGAGCTCGGGCGCTCCCTCCCCGCTGGCGCCCGCCTCGAGATCCGCTACGGCGGCGAGGTCGCGCGGCTGACCGGGCTGCACGCACAGACCATGCTCGACTCGGGGCGGCGCGTGACCGAGGTCACCGTCCTGATCGACAGCAGCTCCGTGGAGGCGCGGGTCGACCCGTTCTTCGCCGCCGCGAGCGGCGGCCGCCTGAGCGACGAGGATCGCGACGCGCACGCCGCGCTCGGGGAGGCCTTCTGGGTGGAGGCGCGACGACGCATGCCCCCCCGCTGGCTCGGCCATGCGACCGACATGGACGAGTCCCGCTGGTCCGGCGACGGGGTGAACGAGCGCCGCGTACCCCGCCTGGCCGAGCTCGAGTCGCTCCTGCCGCGCATCTATGGACCCGTTGACGAGGTCGCGAGCTTCGACCGCGCCTGGGCCCGGATGACCGTACGCCTCCAGGGCCTCGACCCCCTCTTCCGCAGCCACTGGAACGAGGGCCTCTACTGGCACTTCCGCGCTACCGAGCCCCAGCTGCGCTTCCTCGCCCAGCTCGAGGGTCCGGCCCGCGCGCGGCTCGACGAGCAGCTCGCGGCTGGTGATCCCCATGCCGCCCTTGCCGCCGGCCTACGCGGCGACCGCAAGGATGCGCAGGCCCTCGAGCAGCACCTCCGCGCGCGCCTCGCGCTCCGCAACCGGCTCCGCGAAGGCCTCGGTCGCCTCGACACCGACCAGGTCGCCCTCGCGTTCGGCTGGTCGTTGCTCGCGGTCGACCGCGCCCGCGGGACCGCGTTCCTCATCGACCGACTCGGCCAGCCCGACCCGACGTCCGCTGAGCTGCTCGTGATCAACGACGACTCCGAAGCCGTGCGCGACGCCCTCGACGAGTGGCTCGAGGCTCCGCTCGCGAAGATCGGTCGCGCCTGGCGCCTGCGCGACGCGCAGGAGGCGCGCAAGCTGCGCGCGCGCCTGCTCCGCGCGCGCTGGGGCGTCGAGCGCGACTTCGCCCCGGTCGACTACCTGGCCCAATCGCCCGGGTTCGGCGCGATGGTATTCGATAACCCCTGAATCGCTGGCGGCCTCCCGCGGGGATCCGCAGGAGGCCGCCGCGTGTTGCCGGGCGCCGGGCGATCGTGGGCGCCAGGCTCAGCTGGTCAGGAAGGTGTCGCCTTCCTTCTTCCACCAGTCGCGCCAGGCCTTGACGCGCTTGACGCGCTCGGCCGGGCTGGCCATGGGCTCGAAGCCGAAGTTCCTCGAGGTGATCTTGCGCAGGGCGACCATGGCCGCCTCGCGCACGGCGCTCTGGTTGTCCTCGAGCGCGTCGATCAACCCCGGCACGCCGGCCCGGGCGTTCAGGTCCTCGAGCATGCGCGCGGTGGCCATGCGCACGAACAGGTCCGCGTCCGAGAGCATCGGAATCAGGTGCGGGATCACGTCCGCATCGCCGGTCTCGCCCAGGGCGTAGATCGCGTCGAGGCGGATGCCCGCGTTCGAGTGCTTCAGGTCGGCCAGCACGCTCTGCCAGGCCTTGGCCGTCGGCGCAGGAAGCGCGCCGTCGCCAGCGGGCGGCGTGCCGCCGATCGGAACCGGTCGCGAGGACACGCTGCGCAGGGTCTCCTCGAGCTCGATCATGCGGTCCGAGAAGAAGCGCACGTCCTGCTCGAGGTTCGCGATCGTTTGCTTGAGGGCCGACTCGCGCTCGTCGGAGGCGGTGGCCTGCTTGCCCAGGTCCCCGCGCAGCCGTTCGAGTTCCTTGGTCAGCGCTGACTCACGTTCGCTCGCCATGCCGAGGTCCTGGCGCAGGACCTGGAGCGTCGCGCTCAACAGGTCGCGCTGGACTTGGGCGTACTCCCGCTCCTGGGTGGCCTTCTCGGCCAGGATCCCGGGCAGGGAGGCCACGTGTTGCCGGTGATCGGATCGGGCCGCGCGGGTTTCGCTCTCGAGGGCATCCTCCGCATCTTCGACCGCGACGCCGACCTCCTCGATGCGCTCGAGCACCATCGAGAACCCGACAGCCGCGAAGGCGATCGCGATCAGGCCGATCACCACCCCGCCGGCACCGCCGCCGCGGCCTGGGAGACCTCCGCCCGCGGCCCCGGAAGCATGCGGATAGACCTCCGCGGTCTGCAGACCGCCGGCGGGCAGGGCGTCAGGGACCTTGACGCCGCGGACATCGGTGCCCAACGCGGGCGTCTTGGTCCCGACGCCGGTCGTGCGGGTTCCGCCCATCGCGGAGTCACAGTCCGCACAGATGAGCCGGCCCTTGCGGTAGTACGCGAGACCCTCGCCCACTGCCGACTCGGGCACGGACTCGTTGCAAAGGTCACAGAAGAGGATTTCCATCCGGCTCTCCAAGGATCAGCCTCGTCGTCTCTTGGTTGGTGGGGCGAAGGCTGGGGAACCAAGGCCAGGTAGGATCGATAGCGACCTGGACCTCGGGGGTCACCGGCGGCGGGAGTCGCCGGGGGACGGGGACCATTGGAAGGGGGAGCGAGGGAGCCTCGCAAGGCCAACCAGGTGGAGAAGCCTCCGGTGCGGATCCCTCCGGAGGGGCGAAGAGAAGGCACCAGGGCCGTTGAGCCTGGAGTGGTGAGCGATCCGAACGGCGAATACACTGCTTCCGTGGACACCTGGAGCCCAGCCTTTCTGGAGCGCGCCGCGCACACCGGCCTCGAGTTCGAGGCCCGGTTCTATCGGCGTGGGGTCGAGCGCTGCCCGTCCAACACGGAGGCCCTGGCCGAGCTGGGCCACGTCCTCACGCGCCTCCAACGCTACGAGGAGGGTCTCGAGGTCGACCGCCAACTCGTGCGCCTGGTGCCCGAGAACGAGACGGCCCACTACAACCTGGCCTGCTCCCTGGCCCTGTGCGCCCAACCCGACGCCGCCCTCGAGGCCCTCGAGGGGGCGGTCGCGCTCGGCTACACCGACGTCGGTCACCTGCTGACCGACGACGATCTGGTGTCCCTACGCGACGACCCGCGCTTCCAGGAGATCATCTCCCGGGCCGCTTTGATCGTCTGGTCGCCTCAGCGGGGCCGTTGGGCCCGCTACGCTTCCGTCGGAGGCGTGACGTGTGATGGTCTAGCGCTGCAGCTTGTCGCCCGCAACCTGGCTCGACCAGTCCCGCCAGCTGGCCAGGGCGGTGCTGCGCTCGGCGATCCCAGCCTTGGGGTGGTACTCGAAGGTCTCGCCCGTCGAGTCGCGCAGGGCCTTGAAGCACAGGCTACGCGCGTAGAGGTTCTCGTCCTCCAGGCCGTCGATCAGGACCCCGATGTGGCTCCAGTCTCCGAGCTTCATGTGACAGCGGGCGCGTTCGTAGCGCAGGCTCGAAGCGTCGTCCTCACCCGGCCAGGGAATCTTCGCCAGGTGCGGCACGAGGCGCGCGTCCGCCGATCCACCGAGCGCGGCCAAGGCGCAGCCGGCGACCTTCGCGTCGTCGCTGGCGGCCAGCTCGAGCAGGACTTCGTAGGCCGGCTCCCCGGCACCCACCATCCACTGGATCTCGGCGACGAAGTCCTCGAGACGTTGGAGGTAGGGCAGCTTGGCCGCGTGCAGGTCGATTTGACGCTGGAACTCTGGCGAGGGCTGAACCCAGGGGCCGTCATGGCCAACCCGGGTCGAGCTCTTGGTGCTCGAGCAGGCGGCGGCCAGGAGGGCGAGGGAGATCAGGGACGGAAGACGGCGTAGGGACATCGCTATTGGGCCTTTCTGGCCCGGAGCGGGCCTGCCCTATCTTCGACCGGTCCTTCGATTTCCTTGACCCAAGTTGAGAACGGCCGCCAGGGCAGCCGCTGCAGCAGCCAGCCCTCCCAGGCCGATGACCCACGGCGCCAGTCGGCTCGGCGCTGCTGCGGCGCGGGGGGAGGTGCGTTCCACCTCGCCCAGCCCCGGATCCGGCCGCCAGCGCGTCCCGCCTCCGACCCACTCCGCCGGCCCGGCGGCGGTCACCGGGAGGGTCGCCAGGCGGGTGCCATCCGCGGTGACGCGCGCCACGAGCGC
>JAQBVH010000147.1 GCA_027623615.1 Planctomycetota bacterium
CTTCCCGCTGGCGTCCGACGCGCCGCGCTCGCCCTCGCGCGCCTACGAGGCCGCGGCGCTGGTCGTGCACGTCGCGGTCGCGTTGGCGGCGGCGGACCGGGCGGGGGAGGACGCGCTCGTCGGCGCTGAGGAGGAGGCCCTGCGCGAGCACCTCGAGACGAGCCTCGACCTACCCTCGGCCGAGCGTCGGCGCTTCGAGATGCACCTCGCCTGGCTGCGCCAGCATCCGCCTCGTCTGGGCGGACTGCGCCGCCAGGTCGAAGGCCTCGATCAGGCGGGACGTGACCGGCTGGCGGACTTCCTGCTGCGCATCGCCTGCGCGGACGGGCGCGTCACCCCGCCGGAGGTGCGCATGCTCGAGCGCGCCTACGCCCTGCTCGGCCGTGACGCCACGCAGGTGCACACGGACCTGCACCGGGTGTCGAGCGGCCGACCGACGCGCCGCGCGCAGGAGCAAGACGAGCCTGGCGCCGGGCTTGCCCTCGACCCTGCGCGGCTCGCCCAGAAGCTCGCGGAGACCAAGCGCGTGTCCGCCCTGCTGGGCGACGTCTTCCAAGAGGAGGAGGAGCGAGCGGCGGACGCAGCGGTCCCGGCCGCGGCGCAGGGACCGACCTTCGGCGGCCTCGACGCCGACCACAGCGCCCTCCTGGCTGCCCTCGCCGAGCGCGAGGAGTGGCCCCGGGGCGAGGTCGAGGAGCTGGCCGAGGGCCTGGATCTGATGACCGACGGCGCCCTCGACACGCTGAATGACGCAACCCTTGAAGCGCTGGGCGATCCCCTCTGGGAAGGCGAAGATCCCCTCTGGGTCGACACAGCGCTCGCCCATGAGCTGATGGGCGCCGGGTAGGGTGTACGTAGCGCACACCCGCGGGCGAAAACGCCCGCCGGGGAACGCTCTGGGAGCTGGCTGGTTTCAGCCCGAACCGCGGACCTCGCGTAGTATGGGGGGCATGCTGGCTCGTATCACGCTTGGACTCTCACTCGTGGCGCTGTTGGGTTGCAGTGGTAGTTCGGACATCGCGCCGGGGGCGCTCGGCGACTTCTACGTCGTCGAGGCGAACGTCGCGTCCGGATCGATCTGGAAGATCAACCGGCCGATCGAGATCACCTTCTCGAAGGACGTCGACTTCACGACGGTCAACCAGAGCACGATCCGGATCGCCGACCAGACCGGCTTCTCGGCCACCGGCGTGTTCTACCAGCCGACCCATCCGCAGACGGGTCTGCTCAACCGCAAGAAGGTGGTCTTCCAGCCGAACTGTCCGGCCCTGGAGGACGCGTCCGACGCGGGCCTCGTGCCTTTCCGCAAGTACAAGCTGATCGTGCCCTCCGACTCGGCGGGCTACACGGTTCGCTCGACCTCTGCGGACACCCTCGACAGCGGTCTGGTGCGCGAGTTCATGACGCCCGAGTCGTTCGATCCCTTCGAGCTGTTCCAGGACACGGTCGCCGGGCCGCCCCGGGTGCTGATCCTGGCGACGCGCCCGACCCCCGGTGAGCCGATCGATCCGGACACCCCGGCGACCTTCGTCGAGATCGGTGGCGTCCAGCGCTTCTTTGGCCGCGACCCGGTCACCCTCGAAGGGCGCCTGGAGGCGGGGCTCGACCTGCCCCTGTCCCACTACAGCCTGCCGGAGAACCAGGTCAGCTTCGTCGTGCAGTTCGACCAGTCGGTGCTGGCGACGGCAGCCAACCTCGCGCACCTGAGGATCGAGTACGAGGGCGCGACCGGCTGGGAGCGCATCTCGTCCGTGGTCGAGCTCGACCGCAACTGCACCGAGGACGGGGCGCGCGTCCGCGTGACGCCGCGCGGCATCCTCCCGCAGAACAAGACCTTGCGCGTGGTGGTTGCGGACGGCTTCGAGGACCTGGCGGGGGACCCGTCCAACGCGGTCAACCAGACGTTCGCGGTGGCCGAGACCCTGTCCGGTGGGGACCCCAACCCGCTCTTCCCCAGCGTCGACAACCCCGAGGTCGACGAGGTGCTCGAGTCGTTCGACCTGGTCGATTTCGAAGACCAGACGGCCGTCTTCCCCGTGCCGACCGCCAAATGGGGCGACGGAGGCCTCGAGGCCAACTTCGCCTTCGGAGGCACCGGCGGCCCGGGCGGGGACTTCGACTGGCACATCGCGCCAGGGACCGAGCTCGTCCTCGACACGAACAGCGACGTGATCTTCGGCGGCCCGGGCGGCGCCGAGACGACGTCGCAGCCGATCGTCCACGGCGTGGTCGACGTCCGGAACCTGTTCCTCCCGTCCTCGTCGGTCCTGCGCATCGTCGGACCGAACACGTGCACGATCCTGGCCTCGGGCACCGTCCGCATCCAGGGCAAGCTGTTCCTCTCGGGTTCGGCCAACCCCGGCGTGGCGACCCTGAACACGGCCAACCAGCCCGAGCCCGGAGCCGCCGGCGCGGCAGGCGGAGGGGCCGGGGGCACGGGCTCCTACTTCACGACCCAGTCGACGCCACGCGGCGGCCGCGGCTTCGGCGCGTTCCAGAAGGTCAACTTCGGAGGCGAAGGCGGCGAGACGAGCTACCTGGACAACAACTCGCCGTCCTTGAGGCGGGGTGCCGGTGGCGGCGGCGGGACCCTCGGCGCGCACGTGTTCTATGACCACGATGGCCTGGGCAACACCGCGCTCGTCCACTGCCAGGAGCTGATCGGGCTCGACGGAGAGTACGGGAACTCCGGCACCGCCGGCGCGCTCGGGGCCGAGAGCAAATCCGAGCGAGCCCAGGGCGGCTTCTCGGCGCCCGACCCCTTCCTGGACAACGACCCGGGCAACAACTTCCTCGGAACCATGCGCACGACCGAGGGCGTCCTGATCAAGGGCGAGCTCGAAGAGGTCTGGGCTGGCTCGGGCGGCGGAGGCGGGGGGGACTCGGTCAACCACAGCTCGTTCCCGCACCCCAACTTCGGTCCCATGGGGGACGAGAAGGGAGCGGGCGGCGGCGGCGCCGCGGGCGGGCTGCAGATCCTCGCGATCGGTGCGATCACCGTAGGCACCCCTGAGCTCCAGGGGTTCATCGTGGCCGAAGGTGGCCACGGCGGCGGCGGCGAGAACGGGATGCAGCGCTACGGCGGCGGCAGCGGCGCGGGCTCCGGCGGCCACATCATCCTCTCGAGCGCGAACGAGATCGTGATCCACGGCAGCGCGCCCGGTGGCGGCAACTGGTACCAGGACAACAACCAGACGGGCCACAAGCCGCGCTCGATCAGCGCCGTCGGCGGTGAGGGTGGCGCGGGCAACTTCAACCGCGGCGGGGCCTCGTTCTCACAGGTGCTCCCCTGGTATTGCGACCGCATCCCCCTCGAGCGGCTGGCCTACCCGGACGTCCCGCCGATCACGGAGATCTGCTTCAAGGCGTTGCCCGACTTCGCCGACCCCGAGGGTCCCTGCGTCGCGGCCGGCGGCGACGGGAGTCCTGGGATCATCCAGTTCCACGTGGAGGACCTCGCTGACCTGCGCTTCCCGGAGGTCGAGCTCCTGACGGGGCTGACCTACGACAACGGCCTCGACGTGACCTACGTGTCCGCGCCGCCGCCGCTCGGCTGGAAGGCACCGGGCGAGGTGCCGAACCAGATGGTGCCCTTCTTCGGACGCCTCTCGATGACGCGCTCGCAGTGGATCCCGCTCGGCCTGGCTCGAGTGGATGCAGGGGGCGGTACGGACCAGGTGAACCTGCGCGGCTTGGGCGGCCCCGTGCCGCACGCCGCGGGTGAGATCGTCGCCAACGAGGACCCGGTCGTCGGGCCCGAGGTCATCACGAACCCGGACCTCACGATCCAGCTCGACGCCAGCGGCCTCGACCCGTCCGACGTGCGCTACAGGGAGAACCCGGCCCTCCTGCGGCGTGCGACGGTCCTGCTAGTCGACAGCGCGGACGCGGGCAACTACCGACACTTCCGGATCGCGTCGGCCGAGTACGACGCCGGGGGGGACGCGTTCGTGCTGTTCATCGATCCGGACGGACCGAACCCAGCCACCTTCTCGGCGGGCGGCAACATCGAGGCCAGCCTCATCCCGCGCTCGGTGCGGATCATGACGGCGGGGATCGACGATTCCTATCCGGACGACACCTCGGTGATCCTCGAATACGACGCCACCAAGGTCGATCCGTTCACGGGCCTGCCCTCCGACACGCTCTCGTTCAGCGCCGGCAACGGCGACCTGCTGACCCAGGACCTGAGCGATCTGAACAGCGACGACTGGGACTTCATGCGCTTCCAGGTGATCTTCGACCTCGACAAGAACGGCGCCGGGGTCAACCCGACCGCGCCGCGCCCGGGCCTGGACCACCTGCGCCTGCAGTTCGATTTCTAGCCTGCGGGCCCTGCAACCCGGGCGGGGCTGACGACGTCCCGTGGGCGGGATCGTCCGTTACCCTCTCCGGCATGACCGAGCCCGAGCAGCCCAAGCCCATTCGCTCCCGCACGCGGGACGCCATCCTGCAGTCCTTGCGCGCGGGCGTCGTGCCGCGGCGTGGCCTCGAGCACATCCAGGTCGGCCGGGCGCGGGAGGTCGAGGCCCTGCTCGCCGACGTCGAGCGCATCGCGGATGGCGGCACCGCGCTGCGCTTCGTGATCGGGGAGTACGGCTCGGGGAAGACGTTCTTCTTGCACCTGGTGCGCTCGATCGCGCTCGAGAAGCGCCTCGTGACCGTGCACGCCGACCTGACTCCGGACCGCCGGCTGCAGGCCAGCGGCGGGCAGGCGCGGGGACTCTACGCGGAGATGATGCGCAACCTGGCCACGCGCTCGAAGCCGGACGGGGGCGCCCTGCCCGGGCTGGTCGAGCGCTTCGTCACCAGCGCCCTGAAGCAGGCCGAGGAGGAGGGCCGCGCCGCGAGCGAGGTGATCGAGGAGCGCCTCGCGCACCTCTCGGAGGAGGTCGGCGGCTACGACTTCGCCCAGGTGATCGACGCCTACTGGCGTGGGCACGACAGCGGCAACGAGGAGCTCAAGGCGGACGCGGTGCGCTGGCTGCGGGGCGAGTTCTCGACCCGCACCGAGGCACGGCAGGCCCTCGGGGTGCGCGCGATCGTCGACGACGAGAGCGTGTACGAGCACCTCAAGCTCATGGGGCGCTTCTCGCGGCTCGCAGGCTACGACGGGTTGCTCGTCGTCCTCGACGAGATGGTCAACCTCTACAAGCTGGCGAGCGGCCGCGCCCGCAACGCGAACTACGAGCGCCTGCTGTCGATCCTCAACGACTCGTTGCAGGGCTCGAGCGAGGGCCTCGGCTTCCTCTTCGCCGGCACGCCGGAGTTCCTGTCCGACCCGCGGCGCGGCCTGTACAGCTACCAGGCCCTGCAGTCGCGGCTGGGTGAGAACGCCTTCGCCACGGGCGAACTGATCGACTTCTCCGGTCCCGTGCTGCGGCTCGCGAGCCTCGCGCCCGAGGAGCTGTTCGTGCTGCTGCGCAACCTGCGTCACGTGCAGGCGGGCGGGGACCCGGAGCAGTACCTCTTGCCTGACGAGGGCCTCGAGGCCTTCATGGCCCACTGCAACGAGGTCGTCGGCGCCGCGTACTTCCGCACGCCGCGCAGCGTCGTCCGCAGCTTCGTGAACCTGCTCGCCGTGCTCGAGCAGAACCCCGAGACCGGCTGGCGTGACCTCGTCGGCGAGGCGGAGATCGAGGAGGAGCGCAACCCGGACCTCGAGCCCCTCGACGACGGTGAAGGCGGCGGCGAGGACGAGGGCGGCGCCGCGCAAGCGCCCGCCTCCCCCGCGGACGACGACGACCTGACCAGCTTCAAGCTGTGAGCTCCTCGGCGGGCTACGAACGCCTGCACCGACTGGTCCAGCGCTGGTGCTGGGACCAGGGTTGGCGCGGGCTGCGCGAGGTCCAGGAGGCCGCGGTCGAGCCCGTGCTCGCGGGCGAGCGCGACCTGATCCTGGCGGCGGCCACCGCGGCGGGAAAGACCGAGGCGGCCTTCCTGCCCATCACCTCGGCCCTGCTCGACGAGCCTGCGGACAGCGTGCAGGCGCTCTACGTCTCGCCCCTCAAGGCGCTGATCAACGACCAGCACCGCCGGCTCGAGGAGCTCTGCGGCGACGTCGGTGTCCCCGTGCACCGCTGGCACGGCGACGTCGGCTCCCACAAGAAGCAGGCGCTGCTCGAGGACCCGCGCGGCGTGCTCCTGATCACGCCCGAGTCCCTCGAAGCCCTCTTCGTCCTACGCGGGCGCGCCCTCCCGCGCCTGTTCGGTCACCTGCGCTACGTGGTGATCGACGAGATGCACTCGTTCCTCGGCAGCGAGCGCGGCCGCCAGCTGCAGTCGCTCCTGCACCGCATCGAGCTGGTGATCCGCCGACGCGTGCCGCGCATCGGCCTCTCGGCCACCCTGGGCGACATGTTCCTCGCGCGCGACTTCCTCCGTCCGGACGACCCCGAGCGCGTGCAGGTGATCGAGGGCGACGCGGGCGACCACGAGCTCCTGCTCCAGGTGCGCGCGGCGGTCCAGGTGGGGGAGGCCAGCGCCGAGGACCAGACCGCGCAGCACCTGTTCTCCGTGCTGCGCGGGCAGAGCAACCTGGTCTTCGGCTCGAGCCGGCGCTCGGTCGAGGACTACGCCGCGCGCCTGCGCGACCTGTGCGTGGACGCGAAGCTGCCCAACGAGTTCTTCCCGCACCACGGCAGCCTGGCCAAGTCCCTGCGCGAGGAGGTCGAGGCCGCCCTGCAGAACAGCGAGTCGCCGCGCACGGTCGTCTGCACGAGCACGCTCGAGATGGGCATCGACGTGGGCGACATCACGAGCGTGGCGCAGATCGGTCCGCCGCCGTCGGTGGCCTCGTTGCGCCAGCGCCTCGGGCGCTCCGGCCGGCGCGGGAGCCCGTCGATCCTGCGCCTGTACGCGGCCGAGCGACTCCTCGACGAGGCGAGCGCGATCCAGGACCGGCTGCGCGAGGAGCTGGTGCAGGCGATCGCGTGCTGCGAGCTGCTCCTCGAGGGCTGGTGCGAGCCGCCGCCGGCCGAGGCGCTGCACCTCTCGACGTTGGTGCAGCAGGTCCTCTCCGTGATCGCCCAGCACTCGGGGGCACGCGCCGATCAGCTGCACTCGGCGCTCTGCGCGGCGGGGGTCTGGTCCGAGGTCAACGCCACCTTGTTCGCGCGCCTCCTGCGCGCCCTCGCGGGCCGCGACCTGATCACCCAGGACGCGCAGGGCACGCTCCTGACCGGGCTGGCGGGCGAGCGGTTGATCGAGGACTACCACTTCTACGCAGCGTTCAAGACCTCCGAGGAGTACCGCATCCTCGCCGACGGCAGGGAGCTGGGCACGATCCCGGTGCACGTCGCGATTCAGATCGGCGCCGGCATCATCTTCGGCGGCCGCCGTTGGCGCGTGGTCGAGGTCGACGAGGAGCGCGGCGAGATCCGGGTC
>JAQBVH010000148.1 GCA_027623615.1 Planctomycetota bacterium
AGCACCAGCGTCCCGAACACGAGCCCCAGCGCCCAGCCATCCACGAACGGAGCCCACGCCCCGCCGCTCGAGAGCGGGTCCACGTCGCCGCCGCGTTCCTCCGCGGTCCAGCCGACCGCCACGAAGGTGCGCAAGCCCGAGAGCGCTGCGAGCAGGAGCAGCGTCGCGTAGGTCGAGCGCAGGCGCAGCAGGCGCAGAGCCTCGGCCCGCAGGACGAGCAGGGACCCGATCACGACCCTGATGACAGCGTCAATCGTCCACACGAGGACGCGCAGGGATCCGTTCGCCAGGTTCATGACAGCGTGAACGGCAAGGCGCCCTGCGCACGCTCGTCGAGCAAGGATTCGAACAGCGCCGGCAAGCCCGCGCCGGCGGGGCGCAGCTCCCGCACCTCGATGCCCGCCTCGACCAGCGCTCGATTCAAGGCCGACACCCCGCGCGGGCCGGGCTCCACCAGCAGCGCCTCGGCCCGGCCGTCGAGCGCAGTCACGCGCCCTCCCAGGGACTCGATCAACACCTGCGCCCGCGCCGGATCATCGCCCACGAGGGCTTGCCGAGACGGATCACCGACGAGCTCGCTCAGCGAGCCGGAGCGGGCGACGCGACCGCCGATCAAGATGGTGGCGTGGGTCAGCACCGGCTCGATCTCGTGCAGGCGGTGGCTGGAGAGCACGATGGTCAGACCCCGGGCGGCGAGCTCGCGCACGCAGGCGAGCAGGCCCCGCACTCCGAGGGGATCGAGGCCGGAGAGGGGCTCGTCCAGGACCAGGAGCTCCGGGTCTCCGGCCAGGGCCGAGGCCAGCGCGAGGCGCTTCTGCTGCCCGAGCGAGAGCGCGGTCACCGGCCGCCGTGCCAGGTCGGCCAGACCGACCAGCTCCAGGGCCTCGTCCACCGACCGACCGCCCCGGTGGCCGTAGAGCCGGGCCGCGTAGGCGACCTGGGAGCGGACCCGCAGGCCGCGCACCAGGATCGGCGTGTCGAAGACGACTCCGACCCGGCCGCGGGTGCGATGCAGCCGGTGCGCGGGTTCACCGAGCACCGATGCGCGGCCGGCGTGGGGCCGCAGCAGACCGAGGGCGCAGGCCAGGGTGGTCGTCTTGCCCGAGCCATTGGGACCGAGCAGGCCGTGTACTGAGCCGCGCGTGACCTCGAAGGACACGTCGTCGACCGCCCGGAAGCGCCCGAAGCGGCGGGACAGACGGTCGACATGGAGCGCGGGCATGGGGGGCGGCAGGTTCGCTTGTCCGGGTGGGGTGTTCGCCGAGCATTCCCGAAAACTGGCGTCGAAAGTAGCGGCGACGACTGCCAGGGGTCCGTGACCTGCGGAGCCCGCAGCTCAGATCCCCTGCTAGGTTGGAGTCGTCACCCCCTCCCCACCGCGACCGGTACTCGCCATGCGCCTCCCCTCTCTCGCTCCGCTGGTCCTCGTCGCCGCCGCAGCTCCTGCGGCGGGGCAGGAGGTCCCGCTCGTGCTCTGGACCGACGCGAACTTCCCGGGCGGGGTGGTGTTCGGCGATTGCTACGGCGTCTCGGTCGGTGACTTCGACTCCGACGGCTGGGTCGACGTCTACGTCAACTACTCGGGACGCCTGTGGCGCAACCTCGAGGGCGCCGTTTCCATACGGAATCAGACTCCGTACGCTCAGCGCATCGTCGCCGTTTCGACCAATCCCGCCGTCTCCAGCATGTGGTCGACGCGCGCGCCGAAGTCGTGGCGCTCGAGCACCGCGCGGCGGCCCGCCGCGGCGATCGCGCGCGCCTCGTCCGGGTGGTCGAGGTAGTAGCGCACCTTCGCCCGCAGCTCGCTCGGCGTGCTGTAGGTCTCGAGCTCGCGCCCGACGTCGAACAGCGCTTCGAGCGCAGCGCTGCGCTCCGCGATCAGGAATCCGCCGCAGGCGAGGACGTCGAAGACGCGCATCGTGACGATGTCGCTCTGGTACCAGCGGCCGATGTCGATCTGGATCTGGGCTGCGTTGTAGATCGCGGTCAGCTCGTCGCCGTGCTTGGCGGGACCGCGGTAGATCACGCCCTGGGCATCGGCGAAGCCGTCGTCGCCCCAGACGTGGATGCCTTGATCGGCGACGAGCTCGACCAGCGCCCGTCGTCGCTCCGCCGCGGCGCGTTCGCCGAGAAGCTGGACCGGGTCCTCTCCTCCAGGGACGGCCCGGGCAGCAGCGAGGTACTCGGGGAACTCGGCCGCGAACATGCCCTCGAGCGTCCAGCGTCCCGCGCGGGCCTGCTGGTCGAGCAGCGCGCGGCAGCGCCGCTGGAAGCCCTGGACGGCGCCTGGCCCGGCGAAGGCGGCGTACGAGCGCGCGAGGCGCTCCTCGAGCAACGCCGCCGTGTCCATCAAGCTCGCGCCGACGAAGGCGACCGGGGCGCGGTAGGGCCCGAGGTCCTGCGCTGGCAAGGGCCGCCGTCGGTCGACCGGAGCCGCGAGGGGCAGGTGCTCGACGTTCACGAAGCCAGCGCCTCGGTACACCTCGACGTTGGCCTCTCGATACGTGAAGACGTGCGTGCGCTCCGTCGCGGTGCGCGGCGGCGCCACCTGATCGGTCGCCGGGTCGATCTCCCAGACGAGCAGCGGGAGGTCCTGCTCCTCAGCGAACTCCGCGAGTCCCGAGGTGTAGTTGATCCGCGCGAGCCCAGTGAGCTGCGCGCGCCGCACGGCGTAGCTCAGCTCTTCGGTTGACCAGTTCTGGTCGTCCAATACGACCGCTTCGAAGCCGCGCCCTGCGAGGCAGCGCATCAGGTCGCCGACGAACAGCTTGCCGACGAAGACGCCCACTCGCGGACGCGCCGGTCCGTCGCTTGTGATGCGCGTTAGCTCGGGTGCGTAGAGCGCGCCGAGCACGGGATGCTCGATCACGTTCGCGCCATCGGCCTCGAAGTCGAGGTGGTCGACTCCGAGCACGAGGCGCAGTCGGCCGCGCTGGAGCGCCTCGCTCCAGTCATGTCGCATCAACGCCAGCCGCAGCATCCATGGGTCGCGCTCGTAGGCGACGAACGTCGCGCCCGGCTGGGCCTGCAGCGCTGCCGCGAGTTGATCGCCGGCGCCGACGCCGATCCACAGGTGCCTGGGCGCGGCCGGCACCTCGGGCGCCAGGCCCTCGAGGTCCGTCCAGCCCCGGTGGAACCGATACAGCACCCGCTCCCCCTCGAGCCGCACGTGCCCGTCCGCCGCAGGCAGCAGGAGGCGCTCGACCAACCCGCGGTCGACCTGCGCGAGGGCGCGCAGGTTCGCGAGCAGGCGCGGAGAGAGCTCGGGCGAGGGCATGCGGTGGTCATCGGCAGGAATCTGCACGGACCCAAGCGGGCGGCCCCGCGGCCTCTCAAGCGCCCCCCGGTTCCGGTCGATGAGCCCCAGGTGGCACATCCGGTGGAGCAGGGTCAGCGCGTCGCGCGGGTGTACCCGCGGCTCGACTTCGGGGGCGCCGAGAACGGGATCATCCAGCTCCTCGCGACGATCCCGAGCACGCACCTGATCATCACCCACTGGGCCGGCCGTCGCGCCGACGAGGCCGCTGCCCTGGCTGAGCGGACAACCGTGCTCGAGGCGCCGCGCTTCCCCCAGCTGGTCGAGCACCTGCGCGAGGTCGATCTCGTGCACCTGCACACGGTCAACGACTACGTGCTCCTGCCCCTCGCCGCCCTCCTCGCCGGTCCGCCCGTGATCGTGCAGACCCTGCACAACGGCCTCGAGGCCGAGGCCTCCGCCTGGGCCGACCACAGCATCGTGCTCGGCGAGGCCAGCCTCGCGTTCCTCCCGAGACCCGCGGCTGCGACGGTCCTCGGCAACGGCGTCGCCGCGCCGCGCGAGCTGCCCGCGTTCCGACCCTGGTTCGAGGAGCAACGTCCGCTGCGCCTGGTCGAGGTCCGGCGCCCCGACAAGCAGGTGCACTTCACGCTCGAGGACCTGGTCGCCACCGGCGCGCTGGACCACCTCGACTGGACCGCGACCGTCGTCGGTCCCGAGGGCGAGGCCACGCACCCGCGCGTCACGCGCGTCGGCCTGCAACTCGACCCCTCGCCCTGGGTCCGCGACGCGGATTTGTTCGTGTGCGGCTCCCTCGCCGACACCTTCGGCCGCACGACCTACGAGGCCATGGCCGCCGGCACGGTCCCGGTCATCACGCCGCTCGAGGTCCACCAGCAGAACCTCGCGGGCACCGGGACGGCGGTGCTGTTCGAGAGCACCGACCGCGCCGTCGCCTGCCGGGAGCTTGCGCTCCTCGTCGAGCAGTTCGCCGCCGCGCCGGACACCTACCGCGCTCGTCGCAAGGCCGGGTACGCCCTCGTCCAGAGCCGCCACGGCGTCGAGGCCATGGGCGCGCAGCATGCGGCGCTCTACGAACGTCTGCTGGCCGCGCCGCGCCCCCAGCGGGACTTTGGTCCCGAGGACCTGGGCGACACGCAGCAGGCCGCCTGCGCGCTGAAGCTGCTCGACGCCCTCTTCGAGCGGCGCGACCTCTCGGTGCTCTCGGACCTCTCCGCCCTGCACCCGCGCGCCCAGGGAGTCCTGGCCTACCTGCTCGCCACGCGCGACCTGATCGCCGACGACAAGCGCGCCGACCTGCTCACCAAGGCGGACGTCGCCCTCGGTCCCCGCTGCTGTGTCCGCACGGCCTTGGGCAACGAGCTACGCATCCACGACGAACACGCGCGGGCGGCCGAGATGTACACGAGCGCGATCGAGCTCGACCCCGCGCGCACCTCCGCCTACTTCGGGCTGGCCGAGTGTCAGCTGCTCACCGGCGACCTCGATCAAGCTGACCAGACCCTGGCGCGCCTACAACGCACGGTGCCGGCCACCCATGGGGTCGACCGGCTCCGTGATGACCTGGCGCGGGCCCTGGGCTGACCGGAGGTCGGTCGGCGCTGACCGGGCGTTCGGGGGCCCAGTTCCGGCCGCGCGTTGTGCCACACTCCGGGCCCATGCCACACTTGTCCGGGCCCTGACGCGGAGTCACGGACGACCTCCGCCGGGCTGCGCTCGAGGCGAAGGAGGAGATGGAAACGTGCCCGAACCGACCGATTCCACAAGATCTCGGGTGAACCCGGTGATCGTCGCAGCCCTGATCGGCGCTGCCGCAACCCTCATTGCGGCGTTCTGGCCAAGGGACCATCCCACGGACCCCGGACCTGACGAGGACCCCCCGGAGACCACGATCGTCCAGGGCCCGCCTCGTCTCACGAACAGCTCCAGCGCCAACTTCGTCCTCAGCTCCGACGAGCAAGGGGCGTTCGAGTATCGCCTCGATCCGGGCAGGGGGGCGGGAACTGGATCACCTGTTCCACCCCCAAGGAGCTGGTCGGGCTCGAGGACGGAAACCACACGTTCGAAGCCAGGGCCAAGGATCGCGCGGGCAATGTGGACCCGTCACCCAGCGTTCATGCCTGGGAGGTCGATACGACTCCCCCAGAGACGTTCTGTCAGTACACGCGCGACGGCAGGTGGCACCACTTCGCTCCGAGAGCGCTACTTTCAGAGACTCGCCGTTCGCCGGACTCTGACTGCACCTTCGAGTACCGCATAAACGGCGGCCGCTGGGAGCCGACGACCGGAACCGTGCGGAAGGAGTTCTCGGGGGAAGGCAAGTACGTGTTCCAGCTCCGCGCACGCGACCGGGCAGGCAACCAGGACCTGACCCCCTACGAGCAGGAAGTCTTCGTCATCAACTGATGATCGGGTCGAGGTCCGCGCTCCCGCAGGGTCAGCCGGTCGTCCCTCAGACCGTCACGTTGTCCCGCCGGCAGCCGCGCTCGTCCTCGATCGCCTTGAGGCGTTCCAGGGTCACATCCTCGGTCGGGTATTCGCCCGTGAAGCACGCGTTGCAGAACTTCTCGATCTTCTCGTTGCCCTCGCGGGCGGCGGTGTTCATCGCTTCGCGGTCGAGGTAGAGGACGAAGTCGGCGTCCAGGGCCTCCGCGATCTGCTCGGTGGTCTTGCCCGTCGCGATGAACTCCTTCTTGCTCGCCATGTCGATGCCGTAGGGGCACGGGGCGATGAGCGGCGGGCTCGTGATGCCGAGGTAGACCTTGCGCGCGCCAGCCTTGCGGGCCATCGCGACGATGCTGCGCGAGGTGTTGCCGCGCACGATCGAGTCGTCGATCAGCAGCACGTCCTTGCCCTCGAACTCGAGCGGGATCGGGTTCAGCTTGCGGCGGATCGAGGTCTTGCGGGTCTGCTGGTCGGGCATGATGAACGTGCGCCCGACGTAGCGGTTCTTGACCAGGCCCTCGCGGTAGGAGATGCCGAGCTGGTCGGCGACACCCATGGCCGCGTCGCGGGAGGAGTCCGGGACCGGGATGACCACGTCCGGGCGCGGGGCGCCCGATTCCTTCCACTGGGCGCCGAGGCGGTGCCCGAAGCGGCGGCGGGTCTTGTAGACCGAGATGTCGTCGAGGAACGAGTCCGGCCGCGCGAAGTACACCAGCTCGAAGATGCAGGGCCGGTGCGGCTTGTCCGTCAGCTGCTCGAGGTGGATCTGGCGGTCCGCGTCGACGAACAGGGCCTGGCCCGGACCGATGTCGCGGGTGCGCGTGTAACCGTTGACGTCGAGCACGACGCTCTCGGAGGCCGCGGCGAACCAGTGGCCCTCCTCGGTATCCTTCTCGCCCATGCAGATCGGCTTGATGCCGTAGGGGTAGCGGAACGCGACCATGCCCACGTCCGCGATGGTGGCGCACACCGAATAGGCTCCCTTGACGATCTCGTACACCGAGCGCACCGCGTGGAACACGTCCTCGGGCTCGAGCTTGGGCTTGATCGCCAGGCGCTCGGCCAGGGCCTTCTGAAAGACGAAGAGGATGACCTCGAGGTCGCAGCTCGAGTTCAGCCGCACTCCGCCGCCGCGGAAGCTCTTCTCGGACAGCTCGTGGAAGTTGGTGACGTTGCCGTTGTGCACCATCGCCACCCCGATCGGAAAGGTGTGGTGGAACGGCTGGGCGTCCTCCTCCTCGTTGCCTCCCACGGTGGGGTAGCGCACGTGACCCACCCCCAGGTGCCCCCGCAGGCGCTTCATGTTGTCCTCGTTGAAGACCTCGACCACCAGGCCGAAGCCCTTCTTGACGTTGAACTTGGAGGAGTGGGTGGTGATCCCGGCCGCGTCCTGACCGCGGTGCTGGACCGCGAGGAGACCTTCGTAGATCTCGCCCGCGACGTCGACCCCGTCAGGGCCGTAGATGCCAATGAAGCCGCACATGGTGGACTAGCAGCCCGGGTCCGAGGTCGGGGGGAGTGAAGAGGTGGACCGGGCCGGGCTGCCAAGATAGGCCGCCCCCGGGAAGCGAACAAGCTGACCGGGCGCTATCCCTCGAGCGATCGGCCGACGATCTCACCCGTGTTCTTCGA
>JAQBVH010000149.1 GCA_027623615.1 Planctomycetota bacterium
GTGTTGTCCCAGTCCCAGACCCACTGGAGCTGAGCGAACATGTTGTCCGTCAGGGACGCCTTGGCGCGGGTGTCGATTTTGGAGTAGATGTCGTCCGAGTCCTCGAGGGAGGGGAAGATCACGCCCGTCTGCTCGAACGACCATTTGTCGCTCATGAGGTAGGCCCAGTTGTAGGCGAGGCGCGCAGCGATGTAGTCGCTGTCCATCCCGTTGGTGAAGCTCTCGCTGAAGCTGGAGAGACCAGCCTCACCGCTGAGCTTGAACTTCTCCGTGTCCTTGACCTGGTAACCGAGACCGACACCGACGGTGGTCCGCAAGTCGACGCCGGCGGTCTTGTCCGCCTCCGCGCTGGCCTGGACCAGCCAGTAGGACTTCTCGGTAAGGAAGCGGTCGTACTGAGCCTTGCCGTAGGTCTTGCGCTGGTTGACGACCCCGTTCTCCTCGGAGAAGTTCCAGGAGAGGCCGACGGTGTAGCGGTCCTTCTCGAGCTGCTTGACCGCGTCCATCGCGGCGGAGGCCTTCTGGATGTCGGTGTTGCCGTCGGTGATGCTGACACCGACGGTGAAGGAGCCTTCCCACCCGGGCTTTTCCTCAACGACCGGGTCGTCCTGGGCGGAGGTCGGGGCGAGGGTCACGGCCTCGGGGGCCATGGACTCGGGCGCGGGGGCTTCGTCGAAGACGGGCGCGGTGGCGGCCGCGATGACGGCCAGGCTGATAGCAGAAAAAATCATGGGGATTGGGTGTCGAGACGGGGGGAGAGACCCGTGGGCGGGGCACCGCGGGTCGAGAGGACTCGGTTCCGCGTAATCGAGCCGAAGAGACTACCCGGATGCGTCTTCGCCGGGCAGGGGGCCGGGATGACAGTCCGTTCAGGCCAGACAGGTCGCCGCGTAGGGTAGGCCGAGCCGCGTGCGGGAGCCGTGCCAGGAGAGCAGCTGCCCGTCGACGAGCCGAAAGCGGTCCGCGGGCAGGCCCGAGCCGGCGCTGAGCTCGGCGAGATGTTTCCGCGCGAACGGGAAGGGTTCCGAGGACAACAGGACACGGGCAGGATCGAGAACCGCCAGCTCCGCGAGGGTCAGCGCGGGGTAGCGCGCCGCGGCGCGGCCGAGGGCGTTCGCGCCGCCCGCGGCCTCCAGCAAGCCGCTCGCGAAGGTGGTCCGGTCGGCCCCCATCCAAGGCTTGCGCCAGATCAGGTAGACGAACGACACGGCCGACGGAGGCATGGTCAACGCAGCGCGCGCGGCCTCGACCTCCCGCGCCAGGCGTTCCCCGGCACCGGGACTGCCGATCAGCCCACCCAGCTCACGCAGGAGCGGCGGGATGTCCGCTGGAGCTCGCGGGAAGCTCGTGTGGCAGCGCACCCCGGCTGCGACCAGGGCCTCGTGGTCCCCGCGCCGATTCTCCTCCTCGTTCAAGAGGACGAGGTCCGGGGCGAGCTCGAGAATGCGCGCGACGTTCGGGCTCTTGGTCCCGCCCACGTCCTCGACCGCTTGGGCCTGGGGCTGGGGCAGGACGCAGTACCGCGTGCGGCCGACGAGGTCCTCTCCGCGGCCGAGGTCGAAGACCGTCTCGGTCAGGCTGGGGCAGAGGGAGACCAGCCGCACGGGTTCAAGCGATCGGGGTGCAGGTGTAGCGGCGCCCGTCCCACGCGATCGTCCCGAAGGCGATGTCCGCGTCGTGATAGAAGAGGCCGAGCAGGCCCTCGTCCGCGCTGCGCGCGAGCCACCGTGAGCGCACCTCGTAGCTCAGCCCCGCGTTCACGTCGTAGGCCATGATGAACGGGGGTTGGATGTGGTGGGTCGTCGGGCAGACGTCCCCCCAGAAGACCCCGTCGGGGCCATCCTCGCCGGCGAGACGGATCACGGACGAGCCGTCGGAGTGGCCGCCGAGGACGTGGCCGAAGAGACCCGGGAGCAGCTCCTCCCCGTCCTCGAAACGGCGCACCAGCCCCGCGTCCTCGAGGGTGCGTAGGTCCTCTGGGCGATAGGAGCCCCGGCGGATCGGGTCCGGGTCGAGGACCATGTCGGCCTCGACCCGCGGCAACGCCAGGGTCGCGCCCGGGAAGGTGGGGACCAGCACACCGTCACGCTCGCTGATCGCCGAGCCGATGTGATCCCAGTGCGCGTGGCTGGCCACGAGATGCGTGACCTCACCGGGGGCAACGCCGACCTGGGCCAGGGACTCTTCCAGGGTGTCCGTGCGCTCGATGCCGTAGCGGTCGAGCTCCTTCTGGCCCCAGCGGTCGCCCACTCCGAGCTCGAGGATCACGGTGTGCTCCCCGTCCCGCAGGAGGAACGGGCGCAGGGCGAGGAGGATCCGGTTGCGGTCGTCGGGTGGCGTCATCGGCCGCCACATCGGCGCCGGGACGACGCCCCACATGGCGCCGCCGTCGAGCCGCAGCCAGCCGTCCTGGAGGGCCGTGACGCGCCAGCGACCGACGGTGATCTCGCGCGGAGCGTACGGGACCGGGTCGATCGAGGCCGCGGCCATCAGGTGGACGCCTTGACGGCGCGCAGGATCTGGCGCGCGATGACCATGCGTTGCACCTCGCTGGTGCCCTCGCCGATCACACACAGCTTGGCGTCACGCCACATGCGCTCGACCGGATACTCGCGGCTGTAGCCGAAGCCGCCGTACAGCTGGATCGCGTCGTAGGTCACCTTCATGGCGGCCTCCGAGGCGTAGAGCTTGGCCAGGGAACCCTCCAAGGTGTACGGCTTGCCCGCGTCCTTGGTCCGGGCCGCGTGGTAGACGAGGGGCTTGGCCGCCTCGCACTGCATGTGCATGTCCGCCAACTTGAACTGGACGGCTTGCTGGTCGGCGAGGGTGCCGCCGAAGGCCTCGCGCTCGGTGACGTACTGGCGCGCGCACTCGTAGGCGCCCTCGGCGATGCCGAGCGAGAGCGCGGCGATCGAGATGCGGCCGCCGTCGAGGGTCTTCATGAAGGTGGTGAAGCCCTCGCCCTCCGGGCCGAGCAGGTGGTCGCGCGGGATGCGCGCGTCCTCGAAGACCAGGCTGGCCCAGTCGGAGCCGCGCATGCCGAGCTTGACCTCGCCCTTCTCCAGGGAGAAGCCGGGCGTGTCGCGCGGCACGACGAAGGCGCTGATGCCCTTCGTGCCCGCTGACCTGTCGGTCACCGCCGTGCAGATGAACACGCCCGCATGGTTCGCGTTCGTGATGAAGCACTTGCGGCCGTTGAGGATGTACTCGTCCCCGTCCAGCACCGCCGTCGTGCGCGTGCCGCCCGAGTCCGAGCCGGCGCCCGGTTCGGTGAGCCCATAGGCGCCCATGAACTCGCCGGCGATCAACGCGGGCACGTACTGCTGGGTCAGCTTCTCACCGCCCCAGGCATAGATCGGGTACGTGCCGAGGCTGACGTGGGCCGCCAGGGTCAGGCCGGTGGAGCCGCACACCTTGGCGATCTCCTCGACCGCCATGGCGTAGGTCAACGTGCCCATGTTCGAGCCGCCGAGCTCCTCGGGGAAGAGGATGCCCGGGATGCCGAGCTCGACGATCTTGTCCCACGAGTCCTTGGGGAAACGGTGGTGCTCGTCGATGTCGTGGGCCTGGGGAGCGAGCTCGGTCTTGGCGAAGTCCGCGACCATGGAGCGGATCACCTCCTGGTCCTCGGTGAGGTCGAGACCGGTCTTGATGTCGGGGAGCTGATACATCGTGTGTGTTTAGTCGAGACCGATTTCCCAGCCAGCAGTGCGGCGCCCGTCGGCACCCTTGCCGCCGCGCTCGCCGCTCTCACGGTAGAAGTCCATCGAGCGGCCGGAACCGACCCAGTCGATCAGGGCTTGGCGCGAGAACTTCCACTCGCGCCCGATCTTGCGGGCGGGCAAGTTCTCTCTGTGCAGCACCTTGTTGAAGGTCTTGACGCTGACGCCAAGCAGGGCTGCCGCTTCCTCGATGTTGAGGATGTCACGGTCGGGGCTCGCGCTCATTTCGGTGTCGTCGCTTGAGGTGAGTTAGCGGAGCAGGTGACGGGCGATGACCAGGCGCTGAATGTCGGTCGCCCCCTCGTAGATCTCTGTGATGCGCGCGTCCCGGAAGAGGCGCTCCACGTGAAAGTCGTCGGTGTAGCCCGCGCCCCCGTGGATCTGCACGCACTCGTCGGCGCAGTAGTTCGCCGACTGGGAGGCGAGCAGCTTGGCCTGAGCAGCTTCCTTGCCGCAGGGCTGGTCGTTGTCGCGCAACCACGCCGCCCGGTGCACCATCAACCGCGCCGCGTCGAGGCCCGCCGACATGTCCGCCAGCTTCCACTGGATCGCTTGGAAGTGACCGATCGGCTTGCCGAACTGCTCACGCTCCTTGGCGTACTTGATCGAGGCTTCGAGGCACGCCTGACCGATCCCGACCGCTTGGGCCCCTATGCCGATGCGGCCGCCGTCCAGTGTGTCGAGGGCGATGGGGAAGCCGCGGTCGACCTCACCCAGAATCGCGTCGTCGCCCACGCGCACGCCGTTGAAGATCAGCTCGGTGGTCGAGGAGCCGCGCAGCCCGGTCTTCATCTCCTTCTTGCCGACCTCGAAGCCCGGAGCATCGGTCGGCACGAGGAAGGCGGTGATGCCCTTGGCCTTGGGCGCGTCCGCGTTCGTGCGCAGGTAGACGAGGCACAGCCCCGCCTGCTCGCCCGTGGTCACCCACAGCTTCGTGCCCTCCAGCACCCAGCCATCCCCGTCCCGGCGTGCGCTCGCCTTGAGCGCCGCCGCGTCGGAGCCGGAGCCTGCCTCGGAGAGCGAATAGCAACCGAGCAGCTCGCCGCTGGACAGCTTGGGCAGCCACCGCTCCTTCTGAGCGTCGGTCCCGAACTTCACGATCGGGGAGCACACCAGACTGTTGTGCACCGAGACCGTGACGCCGGTCGAGGCGCAGGCGCGGTTGAGCTCCTCGAGCACGATCGCGAGGGCGTGGTTGCCGAAGTCGGAGCCACCATACTGCTCGGGGGTGGTCAGACCCCACATGCCCAGCTCTGCGAGCATGTCGAACAGGGCCGGGTCGAGCTTCTCGTCCCGGTCGTGCTGGGTGGCGCGCGGGAGCAGCTCGCCGTTGGCGAAGTCCCGGGCGGTGTCACGGATGAGGGAGAGCTCCTCGGAAAGCGCGAAGTTCATGACTCGTACTCGTAGAAGCCGCGGCCGCTCTTCCGGCCCAGGTGTCCGGCCGCCACCATGCGCCGCAGCAGCGGGCAGGGGCGGTACTTGTCCTCACCGAGGCCCGCGTGCAGGACCTCGAGGATGTTCAAACACACGTCGAGACCGATCAGGTCGGCCAGGGATAGCGGGCCCAGCGGGTGGGCCATGCCGAGCTTCATGACCGTGTCGATCCCGTCCCGGTCGGCCACGCCCTCCATGAGGCAGAAGATAGCCTCGTTGATCATCGGCATCAGCACCCGGTTCGACACGAAGCCGGGGAAGTCGTTGGCCTCGACCGGGACCTTGCCCAGGGCCGCGGAGCATTCCATGACCGCCTTGGTCGTGGCGTCCGAGGTCTCGTGCCCGCGGATGACCTCGACCAGCTTCATGATCGGGACGGGGTTCATGAAGTGCATCCCGATCACCTGATCAGGGCGCTGCGTGCTGGCTGCGATCTGGGTGATCGAGATCGAGCTCGTGTTCGTGGCCAGGATCGCCTCGGGCTTGGCGACCCGGTCGAGCTCGGCGAAGACCGCCGCCTTCACCTCGGGGCGCTCGACGACCGCCTCGACGATCAGGTCCTGAACGGTGGCCTCCGCCAGGCTGGTCGCCCGGCCGACGCGGCTCAGGGTCGCGTCCGCGTCCGCCTGGGAGAGCTTCTCCTTCTTGACCATGCGCCCGAGGCTCTTCTCGATCGCGCCGACGCCCCGGTCGAGGGCAGCAGCGTCCAGATCGATGAGCAGCACTTCGCTACCGGTCGAGGCGAACACCTGGGCGATGCCGTTGCCCATCGTTCCGGCGCCGACCACGGCGACCTTGGAGTAATACGGATCCGTCACTTGGGAAGGGAGCTGAGGAGTAAGGGAGGGATCAACGCTCGACGGCCATGGACACCGCGTTGCCGCCGCCGAGGCAGAGGGAGGCCATGCCGGTCGCGACGTCACGTTGCTTCATGGCGTGCAGCAGCGTCACGAGGATGCGCGCACCCGAGGCGCCGATCGGGTGGCCGAGTGCGACCGCGCCACCGTTGACGTTGACCTTCTCGGGATCGAGGTCGAGGACACGCCGCAGGGCTATCGCCGCCACGGAGAAGGCCTCGTTGATCTCGTGCAGATCGAACTGCGACGGCTTCTTGCCCGCCTTTGCCGCGCAGCCGTTGATCGAGTGCTCGGGCGCCATCATCACCCACTCCGGCGCGCAGCCGCCGGTCGCGTAGTGCGTGATCGTGGCCAGGGGCGTCAGGCCGAGCTGGCTGGCGCGCTCGCCGCTCATCACGACCAGGGCCGCCGCGCCGTCGTTGATCGAGCTGGCGTTGGCCGCGGTCACCGACCCGTCCTGCTTGAAGGCCGGGCGCATCTTGGCGATGGAGTCGGGTGTCAGGCCGGCGCGCACGTTCTCGTCCTCGAGGAACTGGATCGGGTCGGCCTTGCGCTGGGGCACGGGCACCGCGACCTTCTCCTCGTCAAACCTTCCGGCCGCGGTGGCGGCCTCGGCTCGGTTGTGGCTCAGCGCCGCGTACTCGTCCTGGGCTTCGCGCGAGATCTCGTACTTGTCCGCCACGAGCTCGCCGGTCATGCCCATGTGGAAGTCGTTGGACTTGTCCCACAGGCCGTCGTTGACCATCGAGTCCACCAGCTGCCCGTGTCCGAGGCGCACGCCCGCGCGGGCCTGGGGCAAGAGGTAGGGCGAGCCGGTCATGCTCTCCATGCCTCCGGCAAGCACGCAGTCGAGGTCGCCGGCGCGGATCGCCTGGGCCGCGAGCATCACGGCCTTGAGGCCCGACCCACAGACCTTGTTGATCGTCAGGCTGCCCACGGCATCCGGGACGCCTGCCGCCCGGGCCACCTGGCGTGCGGGGTTTTGACCGAGGCCCGCGGACAGCACGTTGCCGAAGATGCACTCTTCGATCGCGTCTGGCTCGATCCCGGCCCGGCGGATCGCCTCGGTGGCGGCCACGGCACCCAGGGAGGGGGCATCCAAGGCGCTCAGAGCGCCTTGGAACTTGCCGATCGGGGTCCGGCAGGCACTGACGATGACGACGTCCTTCACGGTGGTGGTCCTCTGCGGGAGTGGGGTCGAGGTGGGCCGTCCGGCGGGAAAACGGGGCGGCCACGGTACGGTCGCGCGACCCGAAGATCCAGGCCCCATCGGCATCTCCCCCGGGGTCCATCTTCGGATCTACGGGGTAGAAACTGCCCCATCGGCCCGGAGG
>JAQBVH010000150.1 GCA_027623615.1 Planctomycetota bacterium
GCATGCGCTCGAACCGCGCCTGTCTCGTCGCCGACTGGCTCAGCCCCGCGATCATCGCCAGCGTCAGCGTGAACAGGATCGTGTTCTGCTGGGAGTAGCTGATCGCGATCCCGAAGAAGATCGTGACCTGCACCATCAAGGTCGTGCCGAGGGCCCAGGCGCGCGCATGGCGGGCCTTGTCCGCGCGGGCGTACTTGATCACGCGACCCGCCTCCCGGAAGCCGACGCCCAGCACGGCCAGGAAGAGGACCAGGCGCAGCATGCCGCCGCGCACGCCCTCGACCACGTACTGGTTGGCCATGTCACGCATGTATGGGCCCCAATGCTCCGTCGACTTCACACCGAGGACCATCCACTCGCCGAAGTTCGCGATGAACCGGTCGATCAGCATGTAGCGGTGGTAGCCCGAGGAACCACCGACCAGGTCGACCCTCGAGATGAGGTGCCAGACCGGCGCCTGCATCACGAGGTGCAGGGTGATCAGCACGGCCGCCACGCTCCAGCGCACCGAACGCAGGCTCCTGCGGAAGGGGTACGCCACCAGCGCCAACATGCCCCCCGAGACGCCCATCAACGGGGTCGCCGATGAGGTCAGACCGATGATCAAGAGGACCAGGCCGATCGTCGTTCCAGTCCGCAGCTTCGACTGCCGCCGATCCCACCAGCCGCTGATGATCAGCGGCAGGAGCGTTACGAAGAAGCTGCCCGCGAGGATCGCGTGGGGGAACGGTCCCTGACAGCGCAGGCGGCCCTCGCGTACCTTGGTCAGCTCCGGCACACCGCCCATCGACGCGAACAGGTTGCGCCCGGTCAGCCGCTCGGCCAGGAACGCGAAGGCGACCGGCACGATCAGCAGGCCCAGCGCGCGCACCAGGTGATCGACGTCCTGCCAGCTGCGTACGACGCAGCGGAAGAACAGGTACATGCCCACGAAGTCGTAGGCGCGCCCGAGGCGGTTGATCAGCGCGCCCATGCTGCCGTGCAGCAGGCAGTAGGTCACGGCCCCGAACACGGCCCACGCCACGAGCAGCTTGTCGAGGGTGGTCCAGCGCAGGTGCGCGTACTCGCCGCGCGCCAGCAAGCGGATCCAGGCGAACATGACCATCAACCGCACGAGGTTGAAGTCGAGCGAGGCGACCACGAGGCGCTGCGCCGGCGACACGAAGCAGGCGAGCAAGAGCGTCGGCAGCACGGCGTGCTTGCGCGGCACGACGATCGTCGCCACGCCGAGCAGGAACACCATCAAGAGACCCACCGGGTGCAGGTTGGTCTGGTCGTGGTATCCGGCGGCGGCTTCGGGGGCGCTGAGGGCTGCGAGGAGCATGGGGGCAGGGGGTGTTCTGCTATCGGCAACCGACCCCCGCGAATCCACGCCGTTTCGCTGGCCTCGCCAGCGCCCACTGGCCGATCAACCAGGTGACTCCTCCCCGTGTCCCCTGTCCGTTACTGGCCCCTCTCCGCCGTGGGAAAGTTTTTCCTCCGCTGCTTCGAGCGCACCACGAGCCTGCGCGACCGCCTCTTCACCCTCGCCGTGCGCGGGGCGTTCGAGAGGGTCGGCCCGCGCACGACCCTGGCCCTGCCGATCAAGCTGCGTCACGTCGATCACGTGAGCCTCGGCGCCCGCGTCTGGATCGGCCCCGGTAGCTGGATCCAGACCCTGCCCGGCAAGGTCTGCGAGGCGCCGCGCATCGAGATTGGCGAGCACTGCCTCGTCTCCGGCGAGGTCGTACTGACCGCCGCCCTCGAGATCGTGCTCGAGGCCGAGGTCCTGCTCGGCCGCGGCGTGCACATCGCCGACCACTCCCACGCCTACGGTGACACGGCGCTGCCCGTCCACGCCCAGGGCGTGACCAAGACGGCGCCCGTGCGCATCGAGTACGGCGCCTGGCTCGGCCAGGGCGTCGTCGTCTGCCCCGGCGTCACGATCGGCCGCGGCGCGGTGATCGGCGCCGGCAGCGTGGTGACGCGGGACATCCCCGCCCACTCGGTCGCGGTCGGCTCCCCGGCCAAGGTGATCAAGACCTTCGGCGACCCCGAGAGCAGCGCGGCATGACCACCCCGGTCCTGTTCCTCAGCTACTACTTCCCGCCCCTGGGCGGCGCGGGTGTGCAGCGCTCGGCCAAGTTCGTGCGCTACCTGCCCGAGCTGGGCTTCACACCGACCGTGGTCGCTGGCCCGGCCGAGGGCCGCGGCCGCTGGGAGCCCACCGATCAGGTGCTGGCGGGGGAGATCCCCGCCGGGATCGAGGTCTTTCGCCCCGGCGCCACGCCCGCAGGTCTCGGCGGCTCCTCGCGCCTGACACGCCTCGTCGGCGGCCTCTCGCCCTGGTCGACCTGGTGGCAGGCGGCCCTGCTCGCCACGGCTCGGGAGGCTGCCTGCGCCCATCCGCCCGAGGTGATCCTCGCGACCCTCTCGCCCTTCGAGGGCCTGACGTCCGCGCTCCAGCTCGGCGACGAGCTCGAGCGCCCCGTCGTCGCGGACCTGCGTGACCCCTGGGCCCTCGACGAGGTCCAGGTCTACCCGACCGCCTGGCACCGGGCCCGCGAACGCCGCCGCATGGGCGGCCAGCTCGCGCGCTGCGCCGCGGTGATCATGAACACGCCCGAGGCGCGCCGAGCCGCCCTCGACGCTTTCGGGCTCGACCCCGCGCGGGTGCACTGCATCACCAACGGCTACGACGCCGAGGACTTCGAGGGCTCCCGCCGCGAGCGCTCGGACGACCGCTTCCGCATCGTGCACACGGGCTACCTGCACACCGCGCGCGCCCTGGCTCATGCACGCCGTAGCCCGATGCAGCGCCGCTTCGGCGGGGAGCTCTGCCCGGTCGACTTCCGCGGGCGCTCGCACCTGTTCCTCTTGCAGGCCATCGAGGCGCTCGCGCGCCGCGACGCCGACCTGGCCGGGAAGGTCGAGCTACGCCTCGTAGGCATGACCTCGCCCGCAGATCGGGAGGCCGCCCGCGCCAGCGCAGTCGCGAACCAGGTCACTGAGCTCGGCTACCAGGACCATCACGCCTCCGTCTCCGAGCTCGTGAACGCCGACCTTTGCTTCCTGCCCATGCATGCCCTGCCGCCCGGCCACCGGGCGCGCATTGTGCCCGGCAAGACGTACGAGTACCTCGCCAGCGGCCGTCCGATCCTGGCCGCGGTGCCCGAGGGTGACGCGCGGGACTTCGTGGTCGCAGCCGGGGGGGGAGACGTCGTCGATCCCCTGGATGTCGAGGCCATCGCCTCGGCCCTGGAGGCGCGCCTGCGTGCGGCGCCCGAGTTCCCGCGCGACCTGTCCGCGCAGGTCACCCGCTTCGAGCGACGGGCCCTGACGGAGCGGCTGAGCGAGGTGCTGCGCCAGGCGTGCGCAGTCACTCGGAGCCGGAATTCGAAGATCGCCTGACCGCCGCGTCGGTCACTCCGGTACGAGAGGGTGTGCGGCGCGCGATCTTCCTCCTGCTCCTCCTCGCCTGCGCGACGGTCCTGTGGACCGAGCTGCTTCAGTCGGTGGCGCCGGCGAGCAACTCCAGCGTCTGCCTCACCGGCAGCGGCGATCACGCGCTGCATGCCAGTGAACGGCTGCACGTCTCCGTGCGCGCTGGCGCGCCCGACCAGGACGCTCAGAAGGCGATGCTCTTCGAGGCCTGGGTGTTGACGGAACCCGTGAGTAGCGCAGAGGCTACGCACGGAACCCGTCGCCTTGCCACCACACGCAAGCGGCTCGAGCAAGTGCGCCGAACTTCGGGCTCACACCACTAGGAGCGTGCCCATAGGTGCTCGCTCCGGGCTGCCACTCCGTCAGGTGTGGCGCCAAACAACACTCACGCCTCCGCAGGAGGCGTAGCGGGCCCCAACGGGGTCCGCTAGAAGCTCGAGCGGTACTGCAGCCACATCTGCTTCACGAAGCTCGACCCCGCGCCTTGACCGCCGATGTAGAGGCTGTAGTTGAACAGGTCCTCGAGGTACGCCATGTTCTCAACGTCGTCCTCGGTCATCCACCGGTCGACGTAGTGGAAGAATTGGGGGTGATCCCATTCGTCCGCGGCGTCCATCATGCGCGCCGCGAGGGCGACCCCTGGCCAGGTGTAGCTGTTCGAGCGGCGGTAGGCCTCGCGCTTCTTGCCGCCGCCGCTGGAGGTGTTCTTGGTCTGCCACTCCGTCGGGTGGAAGTGCTCGTGCTCGGTGACCGGCGTCGCCACCGGGTCCTGACGGAAGAGCACGTTCGCCCCGGTCCACCCCTCGCTGGCAGGCACGATGTCGCTCTCGACATCGGTCAGCTTCTCGTGGGGGTAGTAGGTCATGTAGTCCGTGCGGTAGCTGTGCGGAGAGCCGCCGGACATGCCAGCGTCGTCGAGCATCACGCCCGCGAAGACCGTGGGCCACTTGTGCAGGGACGAATCGGCGCCGCCGAGCATCCCGCAGCCCATGCTGTCGATGCCGAGCTGGATGAAGCCGACCATCAGGTCGTGCTTCTGCGCAGGCGAGGCGTCGGTCATCAAGAGCAGCGATGCGTCCGCGATGACGTTGTACACCTCGCGGTGGTAGTTGGGCATGTTCTCCGAAGGGTGGGTCTGGCGTCCAGGCCAGTCCCGGGTGCACAGGATCCACGGCCGCTCGAAGAACTTGGCGACCTGCTCGAGGGGCGTCAGGCTGCTGTCCGGGTGGAAGGCCAGGCTGCCGCCGGTGGGGGAAATGCCCGTGGGCAGCTTGTCCCAGCGTAGGTTGCCCGAGTCGAAGATCGGCTTCTTCCCGCTGGGGTAGACCGACGGAGCGTAGGCGTAGGGCGGACGGAACGCCGTCGAGGGCATCGGCGCATCGACGACGGTCAGCACCGCCGCCGCGCGCACCCACGAGAAGTTCGTCAGGCTGTCGCCGATCACGTCGGTGACCGGGAAGGGGTTCTCGGAGTGGCTGATCGAGGAGACCAGCGCGTCCCCCCCGCTCAAGGTGACCGGGTAGCTCACCGCGAGCGACATGTCCGCGTAGGGCACGCGGTCGTCGAAGGCCGACGCCGGACCGTTGTCCTTGGGCGCCGGGTTCAACATCGAGCCGTTGCGCTTCGAGGTGGGGGACGGGCTGACGTGGGTCACCGTCACCGGCCCAACGATCCATGTGTCCCCGGTCACGAACTTGCCCGACAGGACCGGCTGCTGGAAGTGCCAGGTGATGCCGTACTGGCTGACCTCGCTGACCCACTCCTGCTCGCCACCGCCCTCGCCGGTGATGATCAGCTGCACGTCGCGGCTGGTCGTGCCGATGCCGTTGGTCTGGTTGCGCAGGGTCAGCTTCGTCTCGTAGATGCCCTCACCGAAGCCCACGACCGCGTCGCCGTCGATGGTGATGACGACCTCGTGGGTGGCGCCGGGTTCGAGGACGCCCGCGTTCACCCCCTGGACGAACACCCACGGCGCGCCCAGGTTGGCCTCCCAGTCGACAGGCTCGGGGCCGGGGTTCTCGAGCAGGTAGGTCATCGAGTCGATGAGCGGCTCCTCACCCTCGGGAGCGCTCGTGTAGAAGTTCGACGTGGGCGTCGCCACGAGGTGCGCCGATTGGGCGTCACCCGGGCCCGCCTCGAAGTTCTGCTCGACCTCGCCCGACGACAGGTCGCGGCCGTAGACGGCCACCAGGTGCAGGTCCCCGAGCCAGGGCCGCTCGTCGCCGCCCAGCTCGTTGGCGAGGGCGAGGTCGAAGTCGTCCTCCCAGTTGGTCAGGCTGCCGCCGATCTGACCCTCGCTCGAGAGCACGCCGTCGAGGTAGATGCGCGCCAGGCCGCTCGCCGAGCGCGTGTAGACCACGTGCTGCAGCCCGAGCTGCGCCGTACCCGCGTCCGTCGCGAGGTGTGGCATGCCGTTCTCGTCCGTCGCGGTCGAGCGCAGGCGCACGTTGAAGGTGTCGGACGGCTGGTTCGACCACAGCCCCTGGCTGAGGGTCACGTCGCGTGCATAGACGCCGTTCGAGATCGTGACGATGCGCGCCGGCCCGTCCTGGACCAGGTTCTGGGGTGAGATCCAGGCCTCGATCGTGAGGGCACCCGTGCTCTGCACGTGCTCGATGATCTTGGTGGCCGGTCCCTGCGACGCGAGGCGCGTCGGGGACACGATGCGCAGCTTGCCGGGCAGCCACTCGACAGCGCTCGCGTCGTCGATGGACAGGTTCTGGAAGGGCTCCACGCCGGAGGCATCGAGCACGCTGCTGCCTGGCTGTTCGAAGTCGTAGAGGGTCGCGAGACCCTCGGTCACGCGCTCGCCCTCGCCGCCGGAGTTGCCGCTCGAGAGGTTCAGGTGGACCGCGCGCAGCTGCGCATTGCCCGGCGGGCCGCTCGTGACGGTGAACTGGGCCAACGCGCGATGGGTCCCCGAGGGCATCGTGCCGGTCGCGCCCGGGTCGAGGCCGACCGCGACCTCGGTGGTCTGGCCCGGTGACAGGCTGCCGCTCCACGCGTCGGGCAGCACGAGCCAGGGCTGATCGACGGCGAGGGACCATTCGAGGGGCTGCGCGCCCTCGTTGGTCAGTCGGTAGAAGACCTCCTCGCTGTCGAAGGGGCCGCCGATCTCACCGGTGACCGTGCTGTCGCCCTCGGGCGTGATCCACAGGGGTGCGCCATCCAGCGCGGGCAGCACGCGCAGGAGGAACGCGAGGTAGATGTCACCTGCGCCGCTGCCCGAGGGGCGGAACATGATGTCCGCCGGATACTCGCCATGCTTCAGCTGCGACGCCTGGGCCATGTCGAGCAAGACGGTCACCTCGGCCGAGGCGCCCGGCGCGAGCTCCCCCGCGTCCCTGGAGAACACCAGCCACTCCTGCGTGGCCTGCGCGGCCCAGGTCAGCGACTCCGTCTGCGAGGTGTTCGTCAGGGTGTAGGTGCGACGGATGTCGTCGAACGGTCCACCTTCGGGACCGGTGATGACGAAGACCTCGGTCGAGCCGCCGACCGCGAAGCCCGAGGTCCGGCCAGCGGTGGCCTCGAGGCTTGCGCTCGTGGTCACGCCGCCCGAACAGGCAGCGAGAAGGCAAGCGGCCGCGGCGAGCGCGATGCGCACGCGGCGACGGAGGCCGAAGCCCCTCCGGGATTGGTTGGTCATTTGTTCCCCTCTTGGCTCGACGCTCGTCGTGTCCCGACGTGAGTCGATGGCCAGGCGCGAGATGCTAGGGACCCGATGTTTCCGAATCTGTGTACGGGGCCGCATTTCCCACCGGGCCGACGCAAGTGCAGCGTATGACGTTGCGGAACCGTGGATTTCGCCGTCATTGCAGCCCTTGCGGCCTGCCTCCTACCTCTGGTGCACGGGAGGCGTGTCCCGCGCTGCCAGTCATATTCGGTGCTCGCGGGCCCAGTACTTGAGGGCCGTCCGGC